>JAQGKJ010000209.1 GCA_028290165.1 Bradyrhizobium sp.
ATCCGGCGTGCGGCTCTCGCCGCGCAGAATGTCGATCTCGATGGCGCGATAGGGCGCATTCAGCAACGCCAGCGCAAGGCGGACCTTGTAGCTGTTGCCGGAGCGTTGCATCGAATAGAGCTTGTACATTGGGTTCAGTTCGATGGGTTCAATTCGATGGGTTCAGTTCGATCGGTGAGATGCGGCCACGCGTGGCGAGCCGAGTGAGATCACCTTGTCGCCGCGCAACGCGGCTAAACAATGATGCTGTTGCCGCCGTGTCGCAAGAGCCGCAGCATGGAATAAATCGAAATCCTCTGCCGCACTGCAACCGCGCAGAAGATTTTGCCAACACGCCGGAACAAATCGGATCACATCTGCGCGGCGCGTCGAGTGCCAGGAGCCGGTGTGCGGACCGCGACACGAGATCGCAGTCGAGCATGTTTTGGGCGTGGCGAGCAGCAGACCAGCGGCGGGTCCCAGGCGGGCGATATTCGCACGGCACAGGCAGGCATGCTGACAAACCGGTCGTCTGGCCGCCAGTGTTGCCAGGTGGGCGTGCCCGGCAATCGCAGGGATCGCGGCCCTTGCCGGATGTGAGTCATTTCGCCGCAGAACTTTATGAATGTTGCGCGAATCCGGCGGCGCCGTTTTGATGTTCGCAAAAGTTTGGGCGCTATCCGGTCAAGCTTCTTGCGATGCAGCGTGACCCGCTTTAGGGTGCCGCGATCCCTCCAAAAAGAGTCGTGGATCGGTGGCGACACGTGGTGTGTTCGCGACGTTTGCAAGGAGATGATGATGCCGTTCCTGTCCGCTGCGCTCGACCGTGTGAAGCCGTCCGCGACGATTGCGGTCACGGATAAAGCACGCGAGCTCAAAGCGGCCGGCCGCAACGTCATCGGCCTCGGCGCCGGCGAGCCCGATTTCGACACCCCGGCCAACATCAAGCTGGCGGCGATCCACGCCATCGAGGCGGGCAAGACCAAGTACACCGCGGTCGACGGCATTCCCGAATTGAAGCAGGCGATCATCGCCAAGTTTCAGCGCGAGAACGGCCTGACCTACAAGCCGAACCAGGTCATCGTCGGGACCGGCGGCAAGCAGGTGCTCTACAACGCGCTGATGGCCACCATCAATCCGGGCGACGAGGTCATCATTCCTGCGCCCTATTGGGTGAGCTATCCGGAAATGGTGGCGCTCGCCGGCGGCGAACCGGTGCCGGTGGTGTGCACGGCCGAGCACGGATTCAAGCTGCAGCCCGCCGCGCTCGAGAAGGCAATCACGCCAAAGACAAAATGGATCATCCTGTGCTCGCCCTCGAACCCGACCGGCGCCGCCTATACGCGCGCCGAGTTGAAGGCGATCACCGACGTGCTGGTGAAGCATCCCAACGTCTGGGTCATGACCGACGACATGTACGAGCATCTGGTCTATGACGATTTCGTCTTCACCACGCCGGCGCAGGTCGAGCCGAAACTGTACGGCCGCACCCTGACGGTGAATGGCGTCTCAAAGGCCTATTGCATGACCGGCTGGCGCATCGGCTACGCCGGCGGCCCCGCCGAACTGATCAAGGCGATGGCGACGATCCAGTCGCAGTCGACCTCGAACCCCTCGTCGATCTCGCAATGGGCCTCGGTCGAAGCCCTCAACGGTCCGCAGGACTTCATCCCGGTCAACAACAAGGCCTTCAAGGAGCGCCGCGATCTCGTGGTGTCGATGCTAAACCAGGCCAAGGGCATCGATTGTCCGCGGCCGCAGGGCGCGTTCTATGTCTACCCGTCCTGCGCGGGCACCATCGGCAAGGCCTCGCCGTCCGGCAAGGTGATTGCCAACGACGAGGATTTTGTCACCGAGCTTCTGGACACCGAAGGCGTTGCGGTGGTGCAGGGTTCGGCGTTCGGGCTCGGTCCGGCGTTCCGGATTTCCTACGCGGCGAAAAACTCCGATCTCGAGGACGCCTGCAAACGCATCCAGCGCTTTTGCGGCAATTTGAGATAGTCAAATCACTTCTCAAATCATGTCGTCGTCAAACGTTTTGATGCTTTGACGGCGGCTTTTGGGAAGCGCCTTGTTTTCGACATGGCGCTTCCTTCCTGTCCCCGCGCACATGCAAATCGTCAGTGGGGATCAAGCCTATGCGTTTCTCGACACTCGCTATCGCCGTCGCTTCTCTCGTTGGGTCCTTCGCAAGCGCCGATGCGCTGCCGCCGCCGCAAGTTCGCGCGGGTATCCTGCAATGCCAGGGCGGTCAGAATGTCGGTTTCGTCGTCGGCTCGACGACCAGCCTGGAATGTGTGTTCCAGAGCGACGGCCGCCGGCCCGAGCCCTACATCGCAACGGTCCATCGCTTTGGTCTGGATCTCGGCATCACCGACCAGACCAGATTGACCTGGGCGGTGAACGCGCCGACCGGCAGGGTGGCACGCGGCGATCTCGCGGGCAATTACGGCGGCGTCGGCGCCAATGCTTCGGTCGGTGTCGGCGGCGGCGGTAACTTCCTGGTCGGCGGTCCGCAGAATTCCTACGCGCTGCAGCCGATCAGCGTGCAAGGCCAGACGGGGTTCAATGTCGCGGCCGGGGTCGCCAATATCGAACTGGAACCGGTGCGGTTCGGACTTCACCGCCATTACCGGCATCGCCACCACGGCTGACAAGCCGCAACGTTAAACGGAAGAGGCCCGCGGGAAGCGGGCCTCTTTGTTTATGGGCCCGTCATCCGGGGCGCGCCCGGCGCGAACCTCAGATGTGCAATCGCACATCGGGGAATCCTTGGATTCCGGGTTCGATGCGGAGCCTGTCATCGGGCCGCGCTTCGAGCGGACCCGTTCGCATCGCCCCGGAATGACCAGACTGAAAGCGGCCAAAATCTGGCACGGCCGCCGATGTTGTGGCATAGAGAAGCGAGCGCCCCGGGCATGGCGCTCTGCTGATTCTCTGCTCGCATCACATCTTTCAGCCGGAGATTTCTCATGCATCGCTCACTTGTTCTTGCCGGGGTCGCCGTTACCACGCTCGTTGCATCCTTTGCGGGAGCCCAGGCGCAGCAGCCGATGGCGCGTGTGCAGGTCGGCATCCTCGAATGCCGCGGCGGTTCAAGCGTCGGTTTCGTCGTCGGCTCGGTGACCAACCTCGGTTGCGTGCTGCGCATCTCGGGCATGCCGGAGGACCGCTATGTTGCGACCATCCGCAAGGTCGGCCTCGATCTCGGTATCACCCAGGAATCGGCGCTCGCCTGGGGCGTGTACGCGCCGGTGGCGCGGCTGGGGCCTGGCGATCTCTCGGGCAATTACGCCGGCGCCCAGGGCAGCGCGGCGATCGGCGTCGGGCTCGGCGGCAACGTGCTGGTGGGCGGCTCGGACAATTCGATCGCGCTGCAGCCGCTCAGCGTGCAGGGCCAGACCGGCTTGAGCGTCGCTGCCGGGCTGGAAAGTTTGGAACTTCGGCCGGGAAGGTAATTTTTCTCGCTCGCTCCGCGCTTGCGGGGAGAGTTTGAGAAGGTAATCGCCTCGCACCGCAGCGACGTTTTTCCGGCTTGCCAAAATGCCGATGTAGGGGGAGCATCACATCCGCCGACCCAATCAAGGGCCGAGCTCCAGATGAGGAGGCGGCGATGGGACAAGACGTCAGAAGTCCCCGCGGTCCACGGTGCATCGCACTGGTGGGCCCATTCCAAAGCGGTAAAACCACACTTTTAGAAGCGATATTGGCGCGCACGGGCGCTATCCCCCGCGCCGGCAGCGTCGACGCGGGGACCTCCGTCGGCGACGCCAGTCCCGAGGCCCGCCGCCACAAGATGGGTGTCGGCCTCACCGCCGCCACGACGAGTTTCATGGGCGAGAATTATACGTTTATCGATTGTCCCGGTTCGGTGGAATTCGCGCACGACATGCGCGCCGCGATCCCGGCGGTCGATGCCGCGGTCGTGGTCTGCGAAGCCGACGAACGCAAGCTGCCGCAACTCCAGATCATCCTGCGCGAACTCGAAGATTTGGGTATCCCGCGCTTTCTGTTCCTCAACAAGATCGACCGGGCCAACAAGCGTATCCGCGAGACGCTCGCGACCTTGCAGCCGGCGTCGCGGATTCCGCTGGTGCTGCGACAGATTCCGATCTGGAACGGCGAGCTGATCGCGGGCTTCGTCGATCTGGCGCTCGAACGCGCCTTCGTCTACCGCGAACACAAGGCTTCCGAAGTCGTGGCGCTGGAAGGCGGCGATCTCGATCGCGAGAAGGAAGCCCGTTTCTCGATGCTGGAAAAGCTCGCCGATCACGACGACGCGCTGATGGAACAGTTGCTCGAGGATATTCAGCCGCCGCGGGATGCCGTGTTCGACGATCTCGCCCGCGAATTGCGCGAGGGACAGATTTGCCCGGTGCTGCTGGGGTCGGCCATCCGCGAGAACGGCGTGCTGCGCCTGATGAAGGCGCTGCGGCATGAATCGCCTGGAGTGGCCGAGACCGCCAAGCGGCTCGGCGCGGCTTCGCCGAAGGATGCGCTGGGCTATGTGTTCAAGACCGTGCATTTGCAGCATGGCGGCAAGCTGTCGCTGATGCGACTGCTCGCGGGCCACCTTGATGACGGCGCGACGCTGCAATCATCATCCGGGGAGAGCGGCCGGGTGTCCGGCATAACAAATGTGAATTGCGCCCACGACGCCAAGCGTGCCGCTGCCGAGGCCGGCGATACCGTCGCCCTCGGCAAGCTCGACACCATCAAGACCGGCGACACCTGGTCGAGCGGCAAGACTGCGCCAAAAGCGCTCGCCAGTGTTGAACCGTCGCCGCCGGTGCTGGCGATGGCGATCGCGGCGATCGACCGCAAGGACGACGTCAAATTAGGTCAGGCCTTGTTGCGGCTGAACGAGGAAGATCCCTCGCTGACGATGATCCAGAACCAGCGGACCCACGACATTGTGCTGTGGGGACAGGGCGAGATGCATTTGCGGGTCGCGCTGGAGCGCCTGCGCGAACGTTTCGGCGTCAACGTCAAGTCGCAGCCGCCGGCGATCGGATACCAGGAGACCATCCGCAAATCGATCACCCAGCGCGGCCGGCATAAAAAGCAATCCGGCGGCCATGGTCAGTTCGGCGATGTGGTGCTGGAGATCAAGCCGATGCCGCGCGGCGCCGGGTTCGAGTTTCACGAAAGAGTGGTCGGCGGCGCGGTGCCGCGAAACTATATCGGCGCGGTGGAGGAGGGCGTGGTCGACGGACTGATGCGCGGGCCGCTTGGTTTTCCCGTCATCGATATTCAGGTGACGCTGACCGACGGTTCCTATCACAGCGTCGATTCCTCGGATCTCGCATTTCGCACCGCGGCGCGGATCGGTGTCAGCGAAGGGCTGCCGCAATGCCAGCCGGTGCTGCTGGAGCCGATCCATGTAGTGGAGATCGTCTGTCCCACCGAAGCCACCGCAAAGATCAACGCCATCCTGTCGGGTCGGCGCGGGCAGATCCTCGGCTTCGACACCCGCGAGGGCTGGCCGGGATGGGATCGCGTCCGCGCCATGATGCCGGAAGCCGAGATCGGCGAGTTGATCGTGGAGTTGCGGTCGGCAACGGCGGGCGCCGGCAGTTTCACCCGGCAGTTCGACCGCATGGCCGAGGTCACCGGCCGTGCCGCCGACCAGATCATCGCCGCGCATCGCGACGCGGCGTGATTTTAGACACCGTCATTCCGGGGCGCGCCAACGGGTCCGCGCCAAGCGCGGCCCGATGACAGGCTCCGCGCGAACCCGGAATCCAAGGATTCCCCGATGTGCAATTGCACATCTGAGATCTGGTCCGGGGCCTGTCATCGGGCGGCGCAAAAGCGCCGACCCGTTGGAACCATCCCGGAAATGATGGGTTCAAAATAGATCCTCGCGCCGCCGCAGGTCAGCCCGCGCTTGATCGTACTTTTGGTGCGGTGTTTGCTTCCCAAGCCGACCATTTTCATGAACACTTGTGTTTTGTGAGCACGGGTTTGGTTTCCGCACGATGCTTGATTCACGCGGCAATATTTCCCTGGCTTGTGCGCTGAGCGCGCTGGCCGGCTATGTCGACGGCATCGGCTTCCTGCATCTCGGCGGCCTGTTCGTTTCCTTCATGAGCGGCAACTCGACGCGGATGGGCGTCAGTCTTGCAGAGGGGCAATGGCTGGCCGCGGCCGAGGCGCTCGGCCTGATCGTCCTGTTCGTGATCGGCGCGGCAGGGGGCAGCCTCATCGTGCTTGGCCACGGCGTCAATCGCCAACCTCTCGTGCTGCTGGCGGAGGCGCTGCTGCTCGCAGCCGCGGCGCTTTGTTACGCCTTCGGTCAATCTAATGCCGCGGTCGGCGCGATCGTGCTGGCGATGGGACTGGAGAATGCGGTGTTCCAGATCGATGGCGGCGCCGGTCTCGGCCTCACTTACGTCACCGGCGCGCTGGTGAAGGCCGGCCAGCTTCTCGCGGAAGCGCTGACCGGCGGCGCTGGGGCTGGGCGCCCAATCTCTTGCTGTGGGCGGCGCTGGTGGCTGGTTCGTTGTGCGGTGCGCTCGCCTATCACTGGATCAATCTCGCCGCGATCTGGTTCGCCGCCGGCGCGGCGTTGGCACTGAGCGCAATCTGTCCATTCTTGACACCGTCAGGCGGAAGATAAATTGATCGTCATGGCCGGGAGATCCAGCGCGAAGACGCACTTCTGCCCGGGCATGACGAAGGAGATTGTTACCGAGATGGCTGTGAAAAAAGCCCGTGCGGCCTGCCTGATCGGATGGCCGGCGGCGCATTCGCGCTCGCCGCTGATCCATCATTACTGGCTGCGCACGCTCGGCATCGAGGGCGGCTACAACATCGAGGCGGTCCCGCCCGAAGGCTTTGCCGAGTTCGTGCTGCATCTCGCGGCCCATGGCTTTGTCGGCGCCAACGTCACCATTCCGCACAAGGAACGCGCGCTGGCGCTGTCGACGCCCGACGCCCGCGCGCGTGCGGTCGGCGCCGCCAATACGCTGTGGTACGACGGCAATGAGCTGCGTTCGACCAACACCGACATCGAAGGTTTCGTCAACAATCTGGATGCATGCGCGCCCGGATGGGACCGCATCGAAGAAGCGCTGGTGTTAGGCGCCGGCGGGTCGTCGCGCGCGGTGGTGTTCGGATTGATCGAGCGCGGCGTCAAGCGCGTGCATCTGGCGAACCGGACCATCGCACGGGCCCGTGCGCTTGCCGATCAGTTCGGCGCCAATGTTTATCCGGTTTTATGGGATGCCGTAGGTCAACTGCTGCCGCGCGCGGACCTGCTGGTGAACACGACGTCGCTCGGCATGCACGGCGAGCCGGAGCTCGACCTCGACGCCAGCCGGCTCCCATCGCATGCGGTCGTCGCCGACCTCGTCTACGTGCCGCTGCAGACGCCGTTATTGGCGGCGGCGGGCGCGCGCGGTCTGAAAACCGCCGATGGGCTCGGCATGCTGCTGCACCAGGCCGTGCGCGGGTTCGAACTCTGGTTCGGACAGCGCCCCGAGGTCACGCCGGAGCTTCGCGCCCTGGTCGAGGCCGATCTCACGAAACTTTGAGCCTGGAATATCGTGGACGCATCGGTGTCCATGGTTAAGTGGTGCACTTGGAGACGATTCATGCCCTTTCATCGTTCAACGCTAACGCGCCCGCTCGTCGCAGCGGCGATAGTGGTAGCCTCTTCCCTCTACGCGATCGCCCAGCAGCCGCCCACGCCGTCGCGGGTTCGTGGTACCATCGAGGCCGTTAACGGCGATGTGCTCTCAGTCAAGGCGCGCAGCGGCGAGGATTACAAGCTGCATATGGCCGGCGACATGCGGGTGGCAGGAATTGTCAAGATCTCGCTGTCCGACATCAAGGTCGGCTCCTTCATCGGCACCACCACGGTGCCGGGACCCGATGGCGGCAACAATGCGATCGAGGTCCACGTATTCCCGGAAGACATGCGCGGCACCGGGGAGGGATCGCGGCCCTTCGATCTGCGCCCGAACTCCACCATGACCAACGCGACGGTGGCGGAGACCGTCGCCGGCAATGACGGTCACACCCTGATGATCAAATACAAGGACGGCGAGAAGAAAGTCGTGGTTTCGCCGGATACGCCGGTTGTGACCTATGTGCCCGCCGACAAATCCGAGTTGAAGGCCGGCGCCAAGGTGATCGCCTTCTTCAAAAAGCTGCCGGATGGTTCGTTCGAAGCCAACCGGATCAGCGTCGGCCTCAACGGGCTGACGCCGCCGATGTGAATTCTCTCCGCCCCGCCGGCTCGCGCAACCCGGAATAGCCTCGGGGTTGCGGGATTTTCTCAGCTGAAGAGGCCTTGGGAGGAGAAAACCATGCCGAAAATCTCGTCGTTGCCGCTGCGTGCGCTGATGGCTTCGCTGACCGTTATCTCCGTGCTCGGATCGGTGGCCTGGGCCCAGCAGCCGCCGGCGGTCCGTATTCGCGGCACCATCGAGGCCGTCGATGGTCCCCTGCTGAGCGTGAAATCGCGCGAGGGGACCGACATGAAGGTGCGCGTGACCGACAATGCGGCCGTATTCGGCGTCGCCAAGACCGCCCTGTCGGAAATCAAGCAGGGCTCCTATATCGGCGTCTCCGCGATGCCCGAGCCCGACGGCACCCAGAAGGCATTCGCCGTGCATATATTCCCCGAGAACCAGCGCGGCGCGGCCGAAGGATTCCGGCCCTGGGATGCCCGGCCGAACTCAACCATGACCAACGCCACCGTCGCCGAGACGGTCGCAGGCACCGACGGCCAGAACATCCTGGTCAAGTACAAGGACGGCGAAAAGAAAGTCGTGGTGCCGCCGGAGACGCCGATCGTCACCTTCGTTGCCGGCGACAAGTCCGAACTGAAGCCGGGCGCCAAGATCATCATCTTCGCCGCCACCAGGAAAGAGGACGGCGCGCTGGAAGCTGCCCGCGTCAACGTCGGCCGCGACGGGATTACGCCGCCGATGTGACGCGAAGCGAAATATCTCAACGTCGTCCCTGCGAACGCAGGGACCCATAACCACAGGTGCTTGTGGTTGCGTCGGTTGTCGCTCCAGCCGTGCCCGATCGATCCGCCTG
>JAQGKJ010000859.1 GCA_028290165.1 Bradyrhizobium sp.
GGGCGGACATCGATCAACACTGTGAGGCTGGTGATGGAAGCCGGCGGCTTCCTCTATTCCTGCGATTCCTACGCCGACGATCTGCCCTACTGGATCAAGGGACCGGCGGGGCCGCATTTGATCATCCCCTACAGCCTCGATGCCAACGACATGCGTTTCGTCAACGCGCAGGGTTTCGGGGGCGGCGATCAGTTCTTCACCTATCTCAAGGATAGCTTTGACGTTCTCTACGCCGAAGGCGAAACCTCGCCGAAGATGATGTCGATCGGCCTGCATTGCCGCGTGGTCGGCCGGCCCGGCCGCGCGGCTGCGCTGATGCGGTTTCTCGACTACATCAGGAGCCATGAGCGCGTCTGGGTGCCGACGCGGCTGCAGATCGCGCAGCATTGGCACGCCAATCTTTCCCATCTCGCCGCTGGCGCCTTCGACATCGGATCGTGAGGAGCGGCATGTCGCAAAAAACGCTTTCCGAATTGAACGCGTGCAGCAAGGACGACTTCGTCGCCGCGCTCGCCAATATCTTCGAATACTCGCCGTGGATCGCCGAAGCGGCGGGTTCGCATCGGCCGTTCGCCGGCGTCAGGCAATTGTTCGACGCGATGAAGGCGGGCGTTGACCGTGCGCCATCCGAACTGCGCCTTGCCCTGATCAAGGCGCATCCCGATCTCGCCAGCAAGACCCAGCGCGCCGCGGGCCTCACCGTAGAATCCAATGCGGAGCAGAACAGCGTCGGTCTCGACCGTCTGTCGGATGCCGAATACGAGGCCTTCGAGCGCGTCAACAACGCCTACCGCGCCAAGTTTGGATTTCCCTACATCGTCTGCGTTCGTCGCCACACCAGGGATTCCATCCTGCGCGATTTCGAACGCCGCCTGCCCAACGATGCCAAAACCGAAACGCAGAAGTCGGTCGAGGAAATCTGCCGGATCGCGGCCTTGCGCCTCGACCAGCTGGTGACCGCTGACGATCGGCTGCAGGTGCATGGGCGGCTGTCGACGCATGTGCTCGATACCCACAGCGGCAAGCCGGCGGCGGGGATCGCGGTCGAGCTGGTCGAGCTGTCCGAGCTCGGCGCCAGCCGCGTCGTGACGCGGACGATCACCAACGGCGACGGCCGGACCGATCAGCCCTTGATCGGTGGCCGGCCGGTGCCGATCGGCTGTTACGAGCTGACGTTCAGTGTCGGAAAATACTTTGCCGAGCGGCAGGTGCCGATGTCGGATCCGCCGTTCCTCGACCAGATTCCTTTGCGGTTTTCGGTGAGCGATCCCGAAAGCCATCTGCACGTGCCGCTCCTGGTCACGCCCTGGGGCTATACGACGTATCGGGGGAGTTGAAGTCTGGCACGAAGGTTGCTCGTCAATGGCCCAGATCGGGACCAAGGAGAGCCTCGCGATTTCGCCGGTTGAACTGGAGGTTTCACGCGTGCCACTGATAAAAAACAGATATGGCAAGGGCCGGGTCCGCGTGATGCGGATCCATCGCGACGGCGCCCGCCACGAGGTCAGCCAGCTCAACGTCAAGGCGATGATCGAGGGTGATTTCGCCCGTGCCTATACGGGCGCCGACAACTCGACGTCGGTATCCACCGATACCATCAAGAACGTGGTCAATATCGTCGCCCGCGAGAATACCGGGCTCTGCACCGAGGAATTCTGTCTGGTGCTGGCGAAGAGATTCCTCGATCTCTATCCGCAGGTGAGCTCGGTTGCCATCACCGCGCACGAGACGAAATGGAGCCGCCTGAGCTTTGGCGGAAAACCGCACCCCCACAGCTTTGTGCTCGACAGCAACGGCAAGCCGACGGTGGAAGTAACCGCGACCCGCGGGGGATCGACGCTGATCTCGGGGATCGACGGTTTCACCTTCATGAAGTCGACCCAGTCCGGCTGGGAGAACTACATCAGGGATTCCTACACCACGATCCCTCCAACCAACGACCGGATGTGCGCGACCTCCATGGTGGCAACCTGGAAATGGTCGGCGAAGCCGGAAAACTATCCGGCCACCAATGCAAAGATCCTGGCAACGCTGCTGGAGGTGTTCGGCACCACCTACAGCGCGAGCGTGCAGGACAGCCTGTACCGGATGGGGGAGGCGGTACTTGCCGCGGTGCCGGAGATTTCCGAAATCAGCATGGCCTGCCCGAACATGCACTTCATCCTGATGAGCCTCTCGGCGTTCGGGCTCGATAACAATAACGACGTCTTCCTGACGACCGACGAGCCGCACGGCCCGATCGAAAGCACGGTGGGGCGGGGCTGATTACGCGCCAAACTTCTCATGCAACGCCGGCCACAGCCGGTCCGGCTTGAACGGCACGTCTGTGAAACGGATGCCGGTGGCGTTGGCAAGCGCGTTGCCAAGCGCGGCCGCCACCGGATTGTACGGGCTTTCGCTCATCGATTTGGCGCCCATCGGGCCGATCGCATCGGTGGTGTCCGCGAACAGCACCTCGGTGCGCGGGATGTCGGCGAACGACGGCAGGTGATAGTCGCGGAATTTCGGATTGACCACGCGACCGCTTTCGTCGATCACCATCTCCTCGTACAGCGTGGCGCCGAGCGACTGCGCCACGCCGCCCTCGACCTGTCCGCGGCACTGCATGGGATTGGCGAGCCGGCCGGCATCGGCGGCCTGCACGCTCTTGAGGATCTTGATTTCGCCGGTGGCTTTGTTCACGGCGACGCGAAAGCCCTGGACGTTGAACGCGACCGATCGCGGCGTGCCCGCCGAGGTGCCCGTCGCGCCGAGAGCCTTGCCCTGCGCACGCGCGGCTTCCGCAAGCTCGGTGAACGAAATCCGCTGCTTGCCGCAGACGACGGAATCGTTTTCGAGAACGCAGGTATCGGGATTCGTCCTGGTCATGGTGGACGTAAATACCTTAAGATCGTCGGCGAGATTTTCCGCCGCTGCTTGCGTTGCGAGTCCGGCGACAAAGGTGCCGGTCGAGCCATAGGCGCCGGTATCGTGGCCGCCATGCGCGGTGTCGGATTGCAGCAGCCGGATTTGATCGACGGTCGTCGCCAGCGCGGTCGCGGCGATCTGGCGATGCACCGTCGAGGTACCGTTGCCGAATTCCGCGGTGCCGACCGTCAACTCGAACCCACCGTCCTCGCGCAGCGAAATCCTGGCGTCCGCGATATGCCCGTCCGGCGGCACGGTATCGATCATGGTCAGCGCAATGCCCTCGCCGATCAGCCAGTCGGTGGATAGTTCGATCTTTGGCACGTCGACCTGCATCGCGCGCTCGACCAGATCGAGGCACTGATCGAGCCCGTAGGAGCCATAGAGCACGTCGGTATGCCCTGAGCCCGGAGGCGAGAGCATGGGATCGCCGGGTTTGACGATATTGCGGCGGCGAATTTCGAACGGGCTGATGCCGAGACACTTGGCCAGTTCGTCGATCGCGGCTTCCACGGCGAGCAGCGTTTGCGGCAGGCCGTAACCCCGGAAGGCGCCTGCGGGCACCGTGTTGGTGTAGGCGACGACGGCGTCGACCTTCTTGTTCGGGCAGTTATAGACGCCGAGCGATTCGCCGCAGGCGTGAAATAGCACCGGCGCGGCATGGTTGCCGTAAGCCCCGGTGTTCGAGAGCACATCGAGCTGCAGCGCCGTCAGCTTACCGTCCTTGTCGGCGCCCGCTTTCACGGCGATGCGCATCGGATGCCGCGTCGAGGTCGAGATGAATTGTTCTTCGCGCGTGAGTTCAAGTTTGACGGGCCGTCCGGTCTTGAGCGCGGCGAGCACAAGAATATCCTCGACGAACATCTCCTGCTTGCCGCCAAAACCGCCGCCAACGCGCTCGCAGAACACCCGGACCTTGTCGGGGGCGAGATCGAAAATTTCTGCAAGCGCCCGCCGGGTCAGGAACGGCGTCTGCGTCGAGGAGCGCACGTTGAGAATGCCGCCAGCGTCGATCCAAGCGAGGCCGCCATGGGTTTCCAATGCGGCGTGCTGGACACGCTGGGTGGTGAACGTTCCCTCGTAAGTGACCGCGGCGCCGGCCAGCGCACTAGCGACATCGCCGTACTCGCCGTGGGCTTCCGCCACGATGTTGCGCCCCGCGTTGGTGACCCGCTGCGCCTGCGTCTTGTCCTCGTGAAGCAGCGGCGCGCCAGGTGTAATCGCCTGCGCCGGGTCCACCACCGCCGGTAGGATGTCGTAATCGACCTTGAGGCGGCGGCAGCCTTCTTCGGCGGCGGCTTCAGTCTCCGCGACCACGGCGGCCACCTTTTGCCCGATGAAGCGGACGACATCGTCGAGCACACGGGTGTCGTCCGGGTCCATCCAGGCTTTCTCGTGCCGTGCGGTCGAGAACAGACGGTCCGGCGCGTCCTCGAAGGTCAGGACCGCATGCACGCCGGGAACGGCGAGCGCCGCAGTCTTGTCGATCGACTTGATCCTGGCGTGCGGATGCGGCGAGCGCAGCATCTTGATGTGCGAGAGCCCTTCGATCGACGTATCGAACGTGTAGCGCGCCGCGCCCCGCACCACCTGCGGTCCGGCGGGCGCCGGCAGGCTGCGGCCGAAGGCGGTGCCGGCGGCGGCGTCTTCGATATTGGTTTTGCCGTCAAGCGCATCCTCGATCGCGCGGTAGCCGGTGCAGCGGCATAAGTTTCCCTTCAGCGACGCGCCGAGATCCTGCCGCTGCGCCTGGTTGAGGGATGCGCAGGTCATGATCATGCCCGCGGTACAGAAGCCGCATTGAAAAGCCTGCGCATCGAGGAACGCCTGCTGCATCGGATGCGTGCCGCCGTCGGGAGCGAGGCCTTCGATGGTGGTGACCGCGTGGCCGTCAGCGCGAAACGCCGGAATCAGGCAGCTGTGCACGGGCTCGCCGTCGATCAGCACGGTGCAGGCGCCGCAGTCGCCGGCGTCGCAGCCCTTCTTGACGCCGAAATGGCCAAGCTCGCGCAAGAACGTGCGCAGACATTGTCCGGCGCGCGGATTTTCCGAGAACTCCTTGCCGTTGATCTGAAAACTCATCGCGCCTCGCCCTGCAGTTCGGCGCGGATCTGTTCGGCAAGGCGCAAGGTCATGTGCTTGCGCCATGCCGGCTTGCCGTGAACATCGTCATGATAGAGCGCGTCGGGAATGTGGTGAAGCAGCGCCTCGCGCAGTTCGCTTGCTTGCGGGATCAAGGCAAAGGACAATTGAACGGGCCGCACCGTCGATGCCGTCACCGCGAGTGCGAAGCGGCCCTCGCCACCGAGGCTGCCGATCAACAGCGCCGCCGACCGGCCGACCGGGGTCAACGAAATCTTGCGAAACGCCGACCGCCGCTTCAGCGTGGCAATCGGAATGTCGATCTGCCGCAACAGGTCGCCCGGCGACAATACGTTGCGCTGGTCGCCGATGACGAAGTCGGCGACACCAATTTTCTGCTGGCTGCCGTCGGCTTTCCAGATCGTGCAGACGCCGTCGAGCGCCGATGTCAACGAGATCATCGGGCCGGCCGGCAACGACATGCAGAGATTGCCGCCGACGGTTGCGGTCTTCCAAATCTTGAAGGAGGCGAGATACGCTCGGCAGCATTGGTCGATCAGGGGTGCGGCGAGCCAATCCGGCGGGCACGCCAGGGCGTCGAGTTGCGCCACCGTGCAGGTCGCCGCGATAGAAAGCCCGGCGTCGCCGATCGTCAGCGCCGGCCATTTGAGATCGGTGAGATCGATCAGCCGCGTCAGATGAACCTGAGGTTCCGAGAACAGCCAGGTGCCGCCCGCGAGCCAAGCATCGCCT
>JAQGKJ010000872.1 GCA_028290165.1 Bradyrhizobium sp.
TCGATCTCCTCGCGCATTTTCATCGAGCCGAGTTCGGCGGTGTAGGCGCTGCCCGAGCGGCCCGCCACCATGATCGCCACCAGCAGCACGACGATCTCGCGCAGCACCAGCACGCCCAGCATGTCGACGACGAAGATGTCCGCGCCGAATTTGCGGAAATGAAAAATGCCCTGCTGGGAGATGATGCAGCCGATCAGGAAGGTGATCAGGGCCACGATCGGCACCGCGCGAAAGCAGACCTGCTCGAGATGATGCACGGTCGAGGTCAGGCGAAAGCCCGAGGGGTGAATCAGCACCCGCCCGCTTGCGGCGAGAACGGCGCCGAGCATGTCGACGAGGCCAACGACGGTGCCGCCATAGCCGACCACGCTGCGGCCGAGCTGGTCGAGAATCCCGGCAATCGTCACCGATGTGGTGTCGAGCGCGGGCGCGGCTTTCACCCGGCGCACTTCGTCGACCAGGCTGGAATAATTGGCCGATAGCCCTGCGATCTTGGCCTCGACGCCGCCCTGGGTCAGGCTGCGGCGCAGCCGCTCGATCAACCATGCCCCGAAGGTATCGAGCTTGGAGACCTGCGACACGTCGATGAAGATGTTGGGCCGGCTTCCCGTGAGCTTCTCGGCGTCGGCAACCATCCGCTCCAGATCAGGCGCAAAGCGGGCTGTCCACGTCCCCGCAGCGCACAGCGCAAGCCCATTGCCCCGTGCAATCCGCTCCAATGTCGGGTCGCCGCTCACTTGGCCGCCTCCTGTGCCTTTTCTCTGCCATTCATGGAAAAGGAAAGATCCCGCCCGCCGCCATTGCCTTGTAGAACACGCCCCTAACCAGCCATACTTGGTTGCGCCGGGCAAGCTTACGGTTCAGAAATTGCCAGATTTTAAAATGACTTCCAGCAAATCGCCAAAGCTTGTCGCTCGCATCGAGCGCTGGCCGATCGCAGGCTCCTTCACCATCAGCCGGGGCGCCAAAACCGAGGCCGTCACCGTCGTGGCCGAAGTCAGCCGCGGCGGCCTCACCGGGCGTGGCGAATGCGTGCCCTATCCCCGCTATGGCGAGACCCCGGAAGCGACGCTCGCCGCCCTGCAGGCGATGCAGGAACCCTTGATCGCCGGGCTCGACCGACGAACTCTGCAGGCCGCAATGCCTCCTGGCGCCGCCCGCAACGCGCTGGATTGCGCCCTGCTGGACCTTGAGGCCAAGACCAGCGGCCAGCGCGTCTGGAACCTGCTTGGGCGCCCCGAACCCAAGGCCTGCATCACCGCCTACACCATCTCGCTTGGGTCACCGGAGGCGATGGCTGCGGCGACCGCCAGGGCCGCGCACCGGCCATTGCTGAAGATCAAGCTCGGCGGCGACGGCGATGGCGCCCGAATCGCCGCGGTACGCAAGGCCGCGCCCAAATCCGAACTCATCGTCGATGCGAACGAGGCCTGGACAGCGGACAGTCTTGAACAGAATCTTGCCGATTGCGCGGCAGCCGGCGTCACGCTGGTCGAGCAGCCGCTCCCCGCCGGCCAGGACGAGGCGCTCAAGTGCATCCGCCGGCCGCTGTCGATTTGTGCCGACGAAAGCGTGCATGATCGCGCCTCGCTGGAGGGCCTGCGCGAGCGCTACGACGCCGTCAATATCAAGCTCGACAAGACGGGCGGGTTGACCGAGGCACTGGCGATGGCGGACGCCGCGCATGCGCTGGGATTTGACATCATGATCGGCTGCATGGTCGCGACCTCGCTGGCGATGGCGCCGGCGATGCTGCTTTCGCCACAGGCCCGCTTCGTCGATCTCGATGGTCCCCTGTTGCTGGCGAACGACCGCGAGTGCGGGCTGCTCTATGACGGCAGCCAGGTCTATCCGTCCGAGGCGGCGCTGTGGGGGTGATCCGTGGACCTCGGTTCTGATTGAATCAGAACCGAGGCTCTATCTTCTCTTTTTTGACGCGTTTTCTTCACGCGAACCGGCCTCCACTTCGCTCGAAAACGCCAGGCGGTGGCGCGACAGCCACATCACGAGCGCGCCAGAGAGCGCCATTGCCGCCATCACGTAATAGACGCCCTGCCCGTAGCGGGCGTAGATCGCGCCTGACAGGATCGATGCGCTTGAGGTGACGATGCCGCTGCAGCCGGCGTAATAGCCCTGCCCCCTCGCCATCACATGGCCGGGGACATGGCGCGCCAGCAGCAGCATGGTGCCGACCTGGGTCAGCCCATAGGTCAGCCCGTGCGCCAACTGGACGACAGCGAGCACCGGCACCGCGGGCTCCTGTGCCGTGATCAGCCAGCGCCCCACCGCGCTGACCGCCCCGATCACCACCAAGAGCGAAGGCTGCAGCGTAAATCGCGGCGACAGCGCGAACACCACGATCTCGGCGAGCACCCCCAACACCCACAGCCCCGCGATCGTCAGCCCGCCGAGGCCGGCGCCCTGCCAGGTGATGGAGGCAAAGGTGTAATAGGCGGCGTGGCTACCCTGGATCAGCGCCGCCGCCACGATGATGGCGAGAAAGCCGGGCTTGCGCAGCAGCGCGCCTGCGCCGTGTCGCGCCGCGGCGGTAGTCACTGCTTGGTCCAGCGGCCGTAGCCCGAGGCTGGCGGCTGCGCCGAGCCCTGCCACCGCGGCAATGACCCAGATCAGATGCCGCGTGGTGATCACATCGACCAGCAACCCGCAGGCCAGCGCGCCCACCACGAAGGCCGCCGACCCCCACAGCCGCAGCGGCCCGTAATTGAGGCCGTAGCGCGCCACGCCCTTCAACGCATAGGCATCCGTCAGCGGCACCATCGGCGTCCACAGGCAGCACGTGACGGCATAGGCGAGCAATACCAGCACTGCCTGATGCTGGGTTCCGATCAGGCAAAACCCGAGGGCTGTGACAAAAGCCGTGACGATCATGGCGCCGCGCAGCGACCCGCGCCGTTCGGCAAGCCCGGTCACGACGGGCAGAATGGTGAACCGCGTCACCGAGGGAACGGCCGTGATGATCCCAATCCACGAGGCATCGATGCCGACCGCCTTCAGCCACACCGGGAAAAACGGCAGATGGGTACCCACCAATCCGAACAGCGTGCCGTAAAACAGCGCCAGCCTCGTCGCGAATCGCCTCGACGTGGCTTGCGATGCGATGGGGATTTGTGATTCGGCTTGCATCAATTCAATTGCGATTCGCTTGATATCATGGTGATCGTTAGCGTAACGCGCGCTGATTTGCGCGGGTGAGTTTGCCATGGCCGACCAAGCATTTGCCCTATCGCCGATCTCCGCTCGCGCGGCGCAGCCGAGCGAGCAGGACTATGACGCGATCAGCGACGCCTTCATGGAGACCTCGCGCGGGCGCTGGTTTCTCGGCGAGTACGCCAAACGCAACCGCAATGCCGACACCCGCATGGTGCTCGATGCGGTGGCGCGAATCGAGCAAAATCTGGCTGCGCAGCAGCAACCGCCGCCCGACACCGGATTAGCGGAAGCGCTGGCCGCCATCAGAAGCGCGCTCGATGAGGCGAGAGCCGGAGCATTGGCGGCACTCGATCATCTGGCGCTGGAGGAAAATCTGGCGCCGGTCCGCAAGGGCGCTCGGGTGATCCGGGAGATCAGCTGGCGGTGGCGGGAGATCGGCGGCGACAGCCGGATTTGCGACCTCCTGGATTCCCAGGTCAGCGCCATCGAAGGGGCCTGCGGACAGATCTCGTCGGCCGGCCCCAGGGCGGCGTTAGGCGCTGCGTTCGAGCTAATCGCGCAACGGATCGCAGGGTTTGACGACGGCGAAATGGCGGCCCCGCACGCCGCCGCACCAGCCACCCGGTTACCCTCTCCGGCCCCGGCGGAGGAAATGCCTGCCGCCGTTGCGGAGGCAGCTCAGGCAGCGACCGAGAATATCGAGGCCGTGGCGAGCACCGCGGTAATGCCGACTGAAGCGGTCGTCGCATCGGTAGAGGCCGTCGACGCATCTGCCGAAGCCGGTGATGTAGAGGCCGAAGTTGCTGACATCACGGCCGACGCCGACGCCCATGACGAGGCGTTGCTGGACATGGTCGCGTTCGAGATGGCGGCGCCCGACCCTTCCGATATTGAGGATGTTTGCTTCCCGGATGCGGACGATATCCGCGTCGCGGAGTTGCCGCCTGCCGAACCCGTCATGGTCGCGCGGGAGCCTGCGCCAATGGCCGCGCCGCCGCCGGCCGATCAACCTTCGCCTGAGCCTCCGCCTCCGCGTTCGCTCGGCTCGACCCTGATCGCCAACGGTATCGTGCGAAGGCCCAATGCGTCGGCGTCCGATCCGCTGGCGCCGATCCGGCGCATGAGCCAGGCCGAGAAGATCGCATTGTTCTCGTGAGAATTTTTCCGTCATGGCCGGGCTGCGTCCCGGCCATCCACGCCCTTCTTGCTTAAGTGAAGCGAAGACGTGGATGCCCGGCACAAGGCCGGGCATGACGAGCGTGGCGATAAAAGATCAGTTGATCAGTCGCGCGTACAAATCCGCGTCGACATTGCCGCCGGACAAAACGATCACGACGTTCTTGCCGCGCGCATCGATGCGGCCGGCGAGCAGTGCTGCAAGCCCAACCGCGCCACCCGGCTCGACGACGAGTTTCAATTCGCGGAATGCAAATCCGACCGCGATGCCGACTTCCGCATCTGACGCGGTGATGCCTTGCGTGAGCAGCCGGCTGTTGATGGCAAACGTAAGTTCGCCGGGGATCGAGGCCATCAGCGCATCGCAGATGGTGCGGCCCTTGGAAGCGTGCGGTTCGCGCTTTCCCGCGCGCAGCGAACGGGCGTGATCGTCGAAGGCTTCCGGTTCGCCGGACATCACCATGGCCTGCGGATAGCGCGCCTTGACCGCGGTCGCGACCCCCGCGATCAGGCCGCCGCCCGATGCCGGCGCCACAACGATATCCGGCGTCAAACCGAGCGCGGCCATGTCTTCAGCGATCTCCCGCCCCACGGTGCCTTGACCTGCGATCACAAACGGATCGTCATAGGGGCGCACCAGCGTGGCGCCGCGTTTGCCGGCGATGTCGCGGGCGATGGCTTCGCGATCCTCGCGATCACGATCGTACAGCACGACTTCCGCGCCAAAGGCCTTGGTGCGTTCGCGCTTGGAGAGCGGCGCGTCGGCAGGCATCACGATGGTCGCCTGCATATTGAGGATTTGCGCCGCATGCGCCACGCCTTGGGCGTGATTGCCCGACGAGAACGCCACCACGCCGCCGCCGCGCGCGTCTTGCGGGATCGACGACAGCTAGTTGAAGGCACCGCGAAATATGAACGACCCGGTCCGCTGCAGCATTTCCGGCTTAAGGAAAACCTTCGCACCGACGCGCTCGTCGAGC
>JAQGKJ010000874.1 GCA_028290165.1 Bradyrhizobium sp.
TGGTCATGGGAGGCCGCAGCGGCGGTTCGCGCGACGCCGCCATGCGCAGCCTGCTCGCCGAGAATCTCGAAAAAGCCGCGACCAAGCGCACCGTCGCCGCGATCACCGAGCGCAATGGATCGGACGCCAATGCCGACGTGGCGGATGCCGACGCCGACTCGCGGCCGGCCCCGACCGTTCAGGCCCAGAGTGCGGCTCAGGTTGCCGCCGCAACGACCGAGCCGGTTGCGCCGCCGCCGGCGCGTTCGACCGCACCTGGTGCACGATCGATCTTCGCCGCGGCGACCGCGTCCGTGCCGCCGCCCGCCAAGGCCGAGCCCGCCCCGCTCACCAATGGGGTGATCCAGACTCAAGCGTTAGCCGCCATCCCCGGTTCGTCCGAGCCGATGAAGCCCGTCAAGGTCAAGACCGTCCAGGTCAAGGCCGGACAGGTGAAGTTGGCCTCGGCCGGTTCGCCGCAGCCGGCCACCCCCATCACCAGCGCGATACCGCCGGCACATTCCGAGGTGCCGGAGACATCGAACGCGGTGGTGGCCAAAGCTGAAACCAACAAGCCTGAAACGAACAAGAGCGAAATTAGCAAGCCTGAGACCAATAAGGCCGAAATCAACAGGCCTGAAGTCAGCAAGCCTGAGACCAATGGCAAGGCCGATATTGCGAGGACGATGCCGCCCCAGCCGGCCGGCCACGGCACCGGAAATGGCTTGCTCGGCGTATTGCCGGCATCGAGCGTCCCACCCTCCCCGCCATCCCAGGCGCTGGCCTACGCCGATCCCACTCCCCAACCACAGCCGCAGGCCGCCCAGCAGAGCGGCGCCAGCAAGCCGGTCGCAGCCGTCCACAGCGGATGGATCGTTCAGGTCGGCGCGCTCGAGAGCGAAAGCGAAGCGCGGCAGCGCATCGAGGCAGCGCGCAATCAGGCCCACGGCCTGCTTGCGAAGGCCGATCCGTTTACCGAACCAGTCGTCGCCAAAGGTGACCGGAAGTTGTTCCGGGCCCGCTTCGCGGGGCTTGACCGCGATCAGGCCGAAGCGGTCTGCCGGACCCTGAAGCGCTCCGACATCTCCTGCATCACTGTCCGCAACTGAGCTCCAAGCCGGCCATGGCCGCGCACAGCCGTCGGAAAAACGGCGTCGGTTCCGCTCGCCTATGCCCGGCGTTGACGATCCTCGTTTGCGGTTCGTATCGCTGCGCCGTGGACAAATCCGCCTCCCGCAAACTTCTCGTCAAGACTTTGGGACTAAAACTGTTGAGTGAACGATCGACCACACCGGGCAACGGTGGGCGGCAGCGGGGCGTCAGGCGGAGCACACAGAAGCAACTCGCGGTTCGTGGCGTTGGTAGCGTTGCCGGAGTTAGCTGTGATGCGTGCGAAGCAAAGTATCCTTGGCCTCGTTTACACGGGTGGCGAGGTACGTCGACCCCCCCTGGTCGGGATGCAATTTCTTCATGAGCGCGCGGTGCGCTCGCCCGATTTCGTCGCGTCCCGCCCCCGGCTGCAGGCCAAGGATCTGATAGGCCTCCTCGTCCGTCATTTTGCTGCTCGGCGCCGGGCGGCTCTGCCCCCCTGCCGTGTTTCCCTGCGCGTCCTGACGCCAGGCGGGAAACCTGCGGTCCAGATAGCTTTCAAGTAGAGAGACGCTCTCGGCGTCGAAGCCTGGAATCATCGCCGTCAGCTGCGGCAGGTCGAATTCGTCCAGCGAACGGCCGGCATAGGGCCCGGCCACGATCTGGCCGGAAAGCTCGCCGCTGTCGTGATCGAGGATCATATCGAGAAAATCCGAACGGACCCGCGACGTCTGCCCCGCCGAGCGTTGCGCGCCCGCGCCTGTGAAAATCCCGGCGATATTGGGGAAGCCCGACGCCCCGAACGGCGACCAGCCCAAGAGCCCCGCGCCGAAGATGCCGAGCGGCACCGCCACTGCGAGCTCGCCCTTGATGCCGGTAAAGGCCGCAACCGCGAGCGCCACGATGCCGCCGCCGATCTTGATCGCGCGCGCAAGCACGACCGGATTGGCCGCGCGAAACATCTGCAGCAGCGAATAAAGAAGAATGATGGCGACGACGCCGGCGATCAGGGTTGGCATTGGTCCAATATAGTGGCGCCAGGGACAAAAAGCATGCCGGTCCTGCCGGCCCTGAAGGGGTGGGGAACGCGAAAAGCGCGTTGGCGACAGCGGGCTGAAATTATTATCCTTGCCTGACCTCAGCCGATAGCGATGGAGCGCGCCATGGCGGTGCAGGGTTTGACAACGGTACCGAGCAGCCACGGCCCGAAGGACACCATGAACAGGCTTGAGGCCGAGGTGAAGGCAAAGGGCATGACGGTATTTGCCCGCATCGATCATGCCGCGGGTGCCGTTGAGGCTGGACTGTCGCTGCGGCCGATGGAGGTCTTGATCTTCGGCAATGCCAAGGCCGGCACGCCGCTGATGCAATCGTTTCAGACCATCGGGATCGACCTGCCACTGAAGGCGCTGGTTTGGCAGGATGCCGCAGGCGACACATGGCTTTCATACAATGATCCCGCCTGGCTCGCGCAGCGGCACGGGCTCGGCGGCGAGATAGAGGCCGCGGTCCAGATGATGACCGCTGCACTCAATGCGGTGACCAAAGCGGCGACGACGGGATGACCCGGTGACGGAGTCTGGCGATCACTTCATCTGGCCGAGCAATTTGGCGGCGCCGCTGCCGGTCTTCGACAGCCGCAGCAGCGCCTCGCGTCCGCCGGCGGCGTAGGCTGCGGCGGCGCGCAACAGCTCGCGCAGCTGGGCTGCCGCGCCCGGATCGAACCTGCACCATGCGCCGCCGGTCAGGCGCGCGATTTCCTTGAACGCCTGCTCGGCCGTCACGTCGTGACCTTCCTGAAACATGAACACCGGCACCTTGAGCAGCCCGAGTTCGCCGGCCTTCGCGCAGAGATCGTCGACCCTTTCCTCCATGGCGTCGCCGACGAACACCACCGCGCGCACGCCCGAGGCCGTCGCCTCGCGCCGTGCTTCCGACAGCACCTTGCCGTTCTGGGTGTTGCCGCCCCGGCAATCGATCTTGCCCATCAGATTTGCCAGTTGCGCACTGTCGGAAATCCATCCCGTGGCGCGGCATTCGTTGAGGCCGCGATAATAGACGAGGCGGATATCGAGACTGCCGAGCCCTGCCGCCTCGCGAAACATGTCGGCCTGCAGTGCGCAGGCCATGTCCCATGTCGGCTGCCGGCTCATGGTGGCGTCGAGCGCGAACACCAGCCGGCCTCGAGCGCCGGCCGCATGCGGCGACATCGCGCGGGCCTTGGCGACGAAGGCGGCAATGTCCTCCGAAGCCGACGGTTTTGTCTCCGGCAGCGAGCCGGCCTTACCCGACGCGGACTTTTGCGCCGACGATATCTCGGTTGCAGATTTCGGTTTGGTGGGTTCGCCGGGCATCAGGGCTCGCAAATTGCTGCAAGCCTTATGTGGGCCGGGATCAGGAAACGGTCAATGCGATCGATGCGGGGAAAGCGTCCCGCGTAACCAGCGATCGAGGCGACGCAGTTCGCTCAGTTCCTGGCCGCGGTAACCGGAGCGTAGGGCGCGACCGGCCCGGCGTCGGTCATGATAGGTGTTTTTGTTGTCTCGACCGGCCGGAGCGGGCTCTCGTCATCGAGGAACTTGTCGAGCATGCCCTGGATCGATTCCTTTGCCTGGTCGGGACCTGTATCGCGCATGTCGTTATGCTGGAAACCGGTGTTGACGACCGTAATCCCCGCCTTCTCGCACACTTCTTCGGCCGGAACGACGCCTGGGTCAGGCTTGAACTCGGGGTCCTTGGAGCGGAAAGACAGGATCTTGAAGCGGCCGTCGGTCAAGAACGGCACCCGCAAATTGTCGAGCGTCACGACCTTCTTGACCAGTTCGGGATGCATCTTGGCGAAGTACATCGTGATGTCGCCGCCCATCGAGTGTCCCACGACGGTCAGATGATCATAATCGGCGTTCGACTGGACCTTCTTCATCTCATCGACCGCAAAACGGATGTTGGCGATGCCGCGCTGAATTTGCGGCAATCGGCCGACATAGAGTTCGCCGACTTTCGTCACCATCGGCGGGTCGCTCGGCAAATCATGCTGGATGCTGACTGTCAGATAACCGCGCGCGGCGAAGACGTTTGCGAGGAAAGAATATTCGGTGAATTTGACCGTGTTGCCGTGATTGAGGACCGCCACCGGCAGCGTGATCATGCCGGCGTTCGCCTGCATTTCCTTGTCGCGCCGTATCGCGATATCGACGGCCACCGGGCGATTATCGCGCGTCGCGTCGTAGAACGTGATCGTCTCGTGCCGGATCGCCCACTTGCTCGCGGTGAAAAACGCGACCGTCACCAGCACGCCAAGCGAAAGCAGAATGGCAATTCCACGTTTCATGTTCGTCCTCGGCGCACCGGCCCTTAAGGGCCCCTGTTCCAATGTCTGAGACTCTGCGGTCTCTTACTAACGATATACGTCACGGCCACGTGACAGGAAGAGTAAATGTTGTGAATTGACCGCCTGTTCCTTGTGCAGCGCACCAATTCTGAGCAGTGCCTACCGAGGGTTGCCCCTACTCGTGATCACACTGTAGGACGGTACAACTCAAAGTTCGGTTCATATCTTGGGTAAAAGCCGCGTAAAAAAGGGGGCTGCTCTTCCCCTCCGGTGTCAATCTACCGTCCGGAACGACGCTGCTTCTGCGCCGGAAGCCATAGGCTACCAGATATACCGCACGACGCCCTTGCCGGCGTAGCTCCGGCTGACGTCGGAGAACTCGCCTTCGAACGTCGCGGCCGCGGACCAGCCGTTCAGCCATTTCACCTCGGCCGAGGCCGTGGTCAGCGCGGAATCGCTCGCTTGCGCCGCGCCGTTGACGACAAAGCTCGCGCCCGGCAGCGTCTGGAAGGTAGCGGCGATGCTGCGATCGGGATTGAAATCATGCGCCCATGCGAGGCGCCCGCGCAAAGTGAGGACCGCGTCCTGCATCGCATATGATTTGTCGGTGCGAAGACCGAGTTCGCTGCGCGACGCCGTAACGTCCTTTGCCGCATAACCCAGCGCAAACGTGTTGGCGCCTGCGATGGCTTGCTCGGCGTAAGCCGGCAGATCGAAGGTCGTGAACTGCCCGGCGGCGTAAGGCGTGATGCCGAAACCGCCCATCGGCGTGACAAAACGATAACCGCCTTCGACGCGCCCCGAAAATGCGTTGGCGTTGAACTCTGCACGCAGCCGGTCGACGCCGGCAATGGTCACGATACGGTCTGTGGTGATGTCCTGCCAGCCGTAGGCGAGTGCTGCGGTGACGTAGGCCGGCCCGACGGTGTGGCGCACATAGGCCCCGGCCTGGAAAAGATCGGAGCGTCCGGTGCCGAGACCATTGGCGATCGAGAAATTGGTGCCGCCGCCGGCGAGCGCAAAGCCTGCCAGCGTAAAGGGCGAGAAGCGATAATCGGCGCCGACGGCGGTGCCGTAAATGCGGCTGGTCGCGGTGTTCGATCCCACTGCGGCATTGCCATCGGTCGTTTGCGAACCGCCAAAGCCTGCCGCCCACACGCTCCAGCGCTGCGCGAGAGCATCGACGATTGGCGCCTTGCGATAGATCGCGGCGTAGGCGTCACGCTCGCTCCTGGTGCGAGCCTTGCCGTTCGCGGCATAGGCATTGGCAGCACCGTCTTCCTCCGCATAAGGTGATGCGCCCGATCCAGGCGTATCGCCGCCCCAGCCGGTGATGTGATCGAGCAACGAATCCAAAAACTGCGTCATCGCGTCGAACGTCGTCTGCTGCGATCCGGTCGCGGTCTCGCCAGAGGCTTGCGTGAGACCTGCCGGCGTCAAGCTCCCGAATACCCCGGGAATGCCGCCGTTCGCATTGAAGAAACTGGTCAGTGCATTGATGACGTTCTGCTGGTTGCCGTTGGCGCCGCCCGGCGGCGCAAAGCCGATCGCCAGATTCAGGAAGACATCGTTGGCGTCGTAACTCAGGCTCGATGTGAAGCCCGAGGGCAGATTGGTGTTGACCACCGCGCCGAACTTGTCGTTGACGCCACCGGAGGCCGTGAGGATCGTGTATTGCTTCGCCACATACGACCCTGGTGCGAACGACGCATTGACCGTGGCGCCGCCCGGCGTCGCCGTGCCAGTCACGTTCGCGACCGATGCGGTGGCTGGACTGACTTGGACCAGATAGAGCGCGCCGGACTGGAACGCGAGATTACCGGTCACCAACATCGCCGAGCCCGGCGCGCCATTGCCCGGCGCGAAGATGCCGCCCGCGTTGACCTGGGTGTTGCCGACAACGCCAGTGCCCGCGAGCGTGCCGCCGGCATTCACCGTCATGGTGGAGTTCGCCATGGTGCCGTTCACCGCCAATGTGCCGGCATTGATCGCCCATGGCAGCACCGCGTTGTTGATTCCGGTCAATGTCCAGGTGCTGCTGCCGGTTTTCTGGAAAATGCCGAAGCCGAGATACTGGGTGGCGATGCGAAAGACGTCCAAGCTCGCATCCGCCGTGCCACCAAGTCTGAACGTATCCGCGGCGCTGAACGCCACCGCGTTGCCGATGATGAACGAGCCTGCCTGCAGTTCCAGAATGTTGGTCCGCCGGTAAAGGTGATGGCACTGGCCTGTAGGCCGTCACCGCCGTTGGACTGGCCGCCAATGATATTGCCGCTGTTGATGATGGTGAGGCCGGAGCCGACAATGCCCACGCCGCCGAGCCCGCCGGCGCCGAAGATGATCCCGCTTCCCGGCCTTCCGCCAGCACCGCCGCGGATGGTGCCTGCATTGGTGAGCGTCGAGCCGTTGGCTGCCGGGGTAAAGAACACGCCGACACCACCGTCGCCTCCGCTGCCGCCGTTGCCCCCGCCATCGCCGCCGGCGCCGCCGTTGCCGCCCGCGATGATGTTGCCGGCCGCATTGGAGTTAGCACCTGAGCCAATGAGGACGGCACCGTAGCCGCCCGCGCCACCACCGCCGCCGGGTCCGGGTCCGCTACCGCCGCCCGCGCCGCCGGCACCGCCGATCGTGCTGGCCCCCGGCAGTCCGGTTCCGACAAAACCGTGAGCGCCACCGCCGCCACCGCCGCCGGCGCTGCTGCCGTTGCCGCCATTACCATTGTTCACGCCACTGACGCCGCCCGTGGGGCCGGTGGACCCGGCGCTGCCGTCGCCCCCGTTGCCGCCGGTCGTGCCCGCACCACCGCCGCCGCCTGCGGTACCGCTTGTCCCGCCACCGCCCTGACCGCCTGGCCCTGTCAAACCAGTTGCATTATCGCTACCGCCGGCAGCGCCACTGCCGCTGAGGCCGCCGCCATCGGCACGCGCGGGGAAAGCGGCGGCCGTCAGCAGCGCGATGCATAACGCCGCCGTTGCCAGGGAGTATCGGCTGAGTGAGCCGCAGCCGACCCCGGAGCGCAGGGCCGACGAGGCAAGCAACAAGGCCCGCACCCGGGGAACCGCACAACCGGAGTTCACACATTCCAAAAGCATCAACAAATTCCAAAAGCGACGCAGGCCACTACCGCGCTCCGCATCGGTTGCGAGAATATTGCAAGGGCAGCGTCGCGCGTCGCCGGAATAAATTGCGTGTAAATGGCGCCCGCGCGTTTTGTCCGAAACTGTTGCGGCCGCGACACAACCAAAGGTCGCGGGAGCGAATTATTGGGCAATTGTGCGGATGGGCGGGAGGCGTGTTCCGCGCCGTCAGGCGCCGAAGATGTCGTGGACTTCGAGCGGCTTGTCGACCTGGCTGAACCATTCGATCCGGTTGGCGGCGCGCCGGCGGCCGCGCTCATCGAGCGGCAGTTTTAATTGGCGCAAAAGGGTCGTGACCTCCTCGCGCGCGGTGACATGGCCGAGGCTCGGGCGGGTGCCGAGCGTCGCCTCGTCGAGGTCGTCGAGCGCGGTCAGGCCGCGCGGAAAGAACTCGCGGTAGACCACGCGTTCGGCAAAACCATCGATCGAGCGGAAGCCGAGGCGGAACGACAATTCGTTGAGGCCGTCGGCGACCAGCTGCTTGTTGCGCGATCCCAGCATCGACAGCCGGTTGCGGACCACGATCCAGTCGGTGGACGCGCCGTCGAGCTGGCGGCGCTTGCGCCGGGTGTCGCGCACCATCTCGGCATAGTGGCTTTCGCCGGTCACGGCATAGGTCGCGGGGTCGACGGTTCCCAGCACGTCGAAATCGAGGAAGCTGTCGTTGATCGGCGTCACCAAGGTGTCGGCCATCGAGTGCGCCAGGCGCATCAGGTAACTGTCCGACCCCGGGGTATCGATCACGATGAAGTCGAAGGTCCGCTCGATCGCGCTGACGGCATTCATGAATTGCTGGAATTCGGAGTTCTCGTTATCGGCGATCTGCATGGTCTCGCCGAGCTTGATGCAGCAATGCACCGGGAGTTCGAGATCAAGCCCGGTGCGCCGCGCCCAGGCGGCCCGGTTGTTGATATAGCGGGTAAAACTTTGCTGGCGGCAATCGAGGTCGATGGTCGCGACGCGCTGGCCGGCTTTCATCAGGGCAACGGCAATGTGCAAGGCCGTCGTCGATTTTCCCGACCCGCCCTTCTCGTTGCCCAGCACAACCACGTGCGCCGAGCCCGATTGCCCCTGACTAGCCTGCAGCAGCATGTTTCCACCCTTGTCGATATCTTCAAATTCCGCGCGACTGCGGTCAAGTGAAATGCGCAACAGCTTACTCGAATCGTTGATCGTCTGCCTTAATCATGAATCGCATACTCAATTCAGGCTGTCTGTGATCAAACGCACAACGGCCAGGATTCATTTTGCTGAAGGAAGCTCCCGCCGCGCGCCGACCTGCTTGGCGGCGAGACATCGGCCTTGATAAGGTCGGCGTCCCCGCCGCAAGCCGGCGCCAGCCGCCTCCCCGATCTCGAGAGATCAAGCCCAGATGTCGCGAAGCCCCCTGATCGTCCGCACGCTCCCGGCGTTGCGTCGCGCCCTCGATAGCCTTCGCGCGAAAAAGGCGACGACGGCGCTGGTGCCAACCATGGGAGCACTCCATGACGGCCATGTGTCGCTGGTCCGGCTGGCGAAATGCCGCGCCAAAAGGGTCATCGTCTCGATCTTTGTTAACCCCACCCAGTTCGCTCCATCAGAGGATTTCAGTTCGTACCCCCGTACCTGGAAGGCCGATGTCGAAAGGCTCGCCGCCGAGGACGTCGACCTGATCTGGAATCCCGACGTCAAGACCATGTACCCGCACAGCTTTGCCACCAGAATCCTGACCGAGGGACCGGCCATCGCGGGCCTGGAGGATCGCATCCGGCCGCACTTCTTTGGCGGCGTCACCACCG
>JAQGKJ010000888.1 GCA_028290165.1 Bradyrhizobium sp.
CTCGGCGATTACGGCGCCGACATCATCAAGATCGAGACATTGGACGGCGACGTAACGCGGCAGATCGGCCCGAAGCGCCACCCAGGCATGGGGCCGGTGTTCCTCAAAACCAACCGCAGCAAGCGCAGCATCTGCCTCGACCTGAAAAAACCTGCCGGGCGCGACGCCGTGTTGCGGCTGATCAAATCGGCCGACGTGCTGGTCTACAACGTGCGGCCGCAGGCGATGGCGCGGCTGCAGCTGGGTTACGACGTGGTCTCGAAGATCAATCCGCGCCTGATCTATGCCGGCGTGTTCGGTTTCGGCCAGGACGGGCCTTATGCGGCAAAACCCGCCTATGACGATCTGATCCAGGGCGCGACTGCGCTGCCCGCTTTGATGGCGCAAACCAGCGATGGCATTCCGCGCTATGTCCCCAACGCGCTGGTCGATCGCATCGTCGGCCTCAACGCGGTCGGCGCCATCTGCGCCAGCCTGGTGCACCGCGACCGCACCGGACGCGGCCAACGCGTGGATATCCCGATGTTCGAGACCATGGCGAGCTTTGTCATGGGCGACCACATGGGCGGTCTGACGTATGAACCACCGCTCGACAAAGGTGGTTACGCCCGGCATCTGTCACGCGACCGGCGGCCCTATAAAACCTCCGACGGCTATATCTGCGTGATCGTCTATAACGACAAGCAATGGGAGAATTTCTTCGCAGCCACCGGCCGCGACGACCTGCGCAGCAATCCAAAATTCGCGACTTTTGGCGGACGCGCTGGCAACATCGACACGGTCTATGCCGAACTCGCGCGCATCTTCCAAACGCGAACCACGGCGGAATGGACCGAACTGCTCGACAAGGCCGACGTGCCCGTGATGCCGATGCATGACCTCGAGAGCATTTTGCAGGACCCCCATCTCGTCGCCACCGATTTCTTTCCGGTGATCGATCATCCCAGCGAGGGCAAGATTCGCAACATGAAGGTGTCCGCCACTTGGTCGGAGACGACAGTCGAGCCGACGCGGCTGGCGCCGCGCCTCAACCAGCATGGCGCGGAAATCTTGCACGAAGCCGGCTTCTCGGCAGATGAGATCGCAGCGCTGGTGCGCGACGGTGTCACCAAAGCTGCGCCCGCCACTCCAGGGGATTGAGACCATGGATTTTGCCCTTACCGCCAACCAGGAATCGATCCGCGATGCCGTTGCCAAAATCTGCGCGCGTTTCGACGACGCTTATTGGCTGAAGAAGGACAAGGATGGCGGTTATCCTGCCGATTTCCATAAAGCGCTTGCGGATGCCGGCTGGCTCGGCATCTGCATTCCCGAAGCCTATGCCGGCTCCGGACTCGGCATCGTCGATGCCGCCATCATGATGCGCACGATTGCGGAATCCGGCGCCGGCATGTCCGGCGCTTCTGCCGTGCATATGAATGTGTTCGGGCTCAATCCCGTCGTCGTATTCGGCACCGAGGAGCAGTGCAAGCGGATGCTGCCGCCGATTGTCGCGGGGACGCATCGATCCTGCTTTGCCGTCACCGAACCGAATACCGGCCTCAACACGACGCAGCTCAAAACCCGCGCGGTACGGTCAGGGAATAAATACGTCGTCAACGGCCAGAAAGTCTGGATCTCCACCGCGCAGGTCGCCGAGAAGATTTTACTCCTCGCACGCACCACGCCGCTGGAAGAAGTCAAAAGCCCGACCCACGGCTTGAGCCTGTTCTATACCGATTTCGATCGCAACCGCATCGCCGTGCACGAGATCGAGAAGATGGGCCGCAAGGCGGTCGATTCCAACGAACTCTTCATCGAGAATTTTGAAATTCCCGTCGAAGATCGCCTTGGCGAGGAAGGCCGCGGTTTCGAGTACATCCTGCACGGCATGAATCCGGAGCGCATTTTGATCGCCGCCGAAGCGGTCGGGCTCGGCAAGGTGGCGCTGGCGCGCGCTTCGGCTTACGCCAAAGAGCGCAACGTGTTCAACCGTCCGATCGGCAAGAACCAGGCGATCCAGCATCCGCTGGCCAGGAACTGGATGGAGCTTGAAGCCGCCTGGCTGATGACGCTGTCGGCGTGCTGGCAGTACGATCAGGGCCTGCCATGCGGTCCTGCCGCCAACGCCGCGAAATATCTTGCGGCCGAAGCCGGCTATCAGGCCTGCGAACAGGCGGTCATGACCCACGGCGGCTTCGGCTACGCCAAGGAATTTCATGTCGAGCGTTACTTCCGCGAATCCCTGATCCCGCGCATCGCCCCGATCAGCCCGCAGCTCATTCTCAGTTTTATTGCCGAGAAGGTGCTGGGCCTGCCGAAGTCGTACTGAGATGAGCTTCATCACCGGCGTCGGACTGACGGCTTACGGCAGACATGACGGCTCTTCCTCGCTCGATCTCATGAGCAAGGCAGCGGAGCTTGCGATATCAGATGCCGGGCTGAAGCGCGGCGAGATCGACGGCATCCTCTGCGGCTATTCGACCGTCGCGCCGCACATCATGCTGGCGACCGTATTCGCCGAGCATTTCGGGATTCGCCCCAGTTACGCCCACGCCGTGCAGGTCGGCGGCGCCACAGGGCTGGCGATGACAATGCTGGCGCATCATCTGCTCGAGGCGGGCGTGGCCAGGCATGTCCTGGTGGTGAGTGGCGAAAATCGTCTCACCGGGCAGAGCCGTGACGCATCCATCCTGGCGCTGGCGCAGGTCGGACACCCCGACTACGAGGTGCCGCTGGGGCCGACGATCCCGGCCTATTATGGGCTGGTCGCGTCGCGCTACATGCACGAATACGGCGTGACGCAAGAAGACCTCGCCGAATTCGCGGTACTGATGCGCGCCCACGCGCTGACCCATCCCGGCGCGCAATTTCGCGACCCGATCACCGTCGCCGATGTGATGGCCTCGAAACCGGTCGCGCTGCCGCTAAAACTTCTGGATTGCTGTCCGGTGTCCGACGGCGGTGCGGCGTTTGTCGTCAGCCGCGAACGTACGAGCGAGATCGGCGTGCGGATACGCGGTTGCGCGCAGGCGCATACCCACCAGCATGTCACCGGGGCGCCCGCTATGAGCGAACTCGGCGCCGAGATCGCGATTGCGCGGGCGAAGGCCGCGTCGGGCGTGGCGATATCCGACGTACGTTACGCCGCGGTCTACGACAGTTTTACCATCACGCTGGCGATGCTGCTGGAGGACCTTGGGCTTGCCGGGCGCGGTGAAGCCGCGGCGCGGGTGCGCTCCGGACATTTCAACAGCAATGGCGAAATGCCGTTGAATACCCACGGCGGACTTCTGAGTTACGGTCATTGCGGCGTCGGCGGCGCGATGGCGCATCTGGTCGAGACCCATTTGCAGATGACCGGACGCGCGGGAAATCGCCAGGTGCGCGATGCTTCGATCGCGCTGCTGCACGGCGACGGCGGCGTATTGTCGTCGCATGTCAGCATGTTCCTGGAGCGGGTGCGATGAGCGGCAACACGCGGCGACTGGCGGACTGGACCACGGGCGCGGAAGCGATCGTCTATCAATCCTGCGCGGCCTGTGGAAGCCTGCAATATTTCCGCCGCAGCTTCTGTTATGCCTGCGGTGCGCCGGATCCAATCGAGAAGCGCGCCAGTGGGGACGGGACGGTCTACGCCACCTCGCTTGTGTGCCGCGCCGCCACGCCGGAGACGCGCGCCCACATTCCCTACAACATCGTTCTTGTCGATGCGGGAGAGGGCTTTCGCATGATGGCCCACG
>JAQGKJ010000893.1 GCA_028290165.1 Bradyrhizobium sp.
CCAGTGCGGTGGCAACGTCGAGCAGCGCAAAGGCGTGCGCCGCGGCGCGAAGGTCGTCGCTGGCGGCCATGACCAGCGCGGAGAGCCGCTCAAAGATTTCCAGTTCGAGCCCGAGCGCGCGGTCGCCGGCGTTCGCGATCTTGGCCTCGATCTCGCCGAGTTCGGCCGTGGTGAAACGGATCTGGCCCGCTAACGTCTGGCGATGGATGAAGGTCGCGTTCAAGGGCGGCGCCATCAATTTGTCGCCGTGTTGGGCAGTGACCTCGACGAAATAGCCGAGCACGTTGTTGTGTCGGATTTTTAGGCCCTTGACGGAGGTCGTATCGGCGTAGCGCGCCTGCATCGCGGCGACGACGAGGCGGGAGGCGTCGCGCAAATTGCGGGTCTCGTCCAACGCCTGTTCATAGCCTTCGCGCACAAAACCGCCGTCGCGCTTTATCAGGGGAAGTTGTTCAGCGAGCGCGCGCTCGAATTCGCGCGCAAGATCGCGCGACGGACGGCGCAGTGCCTCCATTACCGCGACAATCTCCTGCGGCGGATCGTCAAGCCCGGAAAGCCGGGCCAGCGCCGCATCGGCCGCCAGAATGCCATCGCGCAAACCTGCGAGATCGCGCTGGCCGCCGCGTCCGACCGATAATCTCGCCAGCGCGCGCGACATGTCGGGCGCTGCGCGCAGCGTGGTGCGGAGTTCGTCGCGCACGACGGTGTCCGCAACGAATACCGCGATCGCATCGAGCCGCCGCGCAATCGCGGCGCTATCGGTGAGCGGCGCCGCCAGCCTTTGCACGAGCAGGCGCGATCCGGCAGGCGTGACCGTGCAGTCGATGGCGTCAAGCAGCGATCCGCGCCGCTCGCCCGAAAGTGTGCGCGTCAATTCGAGATTGGCGCGGGTCGCCGGATCGATCGCCATGGTGGTGCCGGCGGCCTCATGCGACGGCGGCGACAGCGGCGGACGTTTGCCGACCTGCGTGCGGTCGATATAGGTGACGGCGGCGGCGGCAGCGGTCGCTTCCAGCCGCGACATCGCGCTGAGGCCGTCCATGGTGGCGACCGCAAAATAATCGCACAGCCGCCGCTCTGCAGTGGCGCTGTCGAAGAAATCGCGGGTCAGCGGCGTCACCGCCGGCAATTCGCGCAAGAGCGGTCCCAGTTCGGGATCGCCATAGAGCGCGTCGGTGACAATGACCTCATTGGGATTGATGCGCGAAAGCGTCGCCGCCAATTCGCCGGTTGCGCATTCGGTGACGATGAATTCGGAGGTGGAAATGTCGATCCAGGCGAGCCCGATGCGATCCGCACCGGTCGATCCGCGGGCGCGGGCGATCGCCAGCAGATAATTATTGGCCCGGGCGTCGAGCAGCGTGTCTTCGGTGAGCGTGCCCGGGGTGACCAGCCGCACCACGTCGCGGCGCACCACGCTCTTGTTGCCGCGCGCCCGCGCTGCTGCCGGATCCTCCATCTGCTCGCAGACCGCGACGCGGTGGCCTTGCGCGATCAGGCGATGCAGATAGTCGTCGGAGCGCTCCACCGGCACGCCGCACATCGGGATGTCCATGCCCTGATGCTTGCCGCGCTTGGTCAGCATGATGCCGAGCGCCTTCGAGGCAATCTCGGCGTCCTCGAAGAACAGTTCGTAGAAGTCGCCCATCCGATAAAACAGCAGCAGTCCGGGATTGGCGGCCTTGATCTCGAGGTATTGTTCCATCATCGGCGTGACGCGCGCCGCCGCCTCGGCAGGCTGCGCGGTGTCGGGCGGCTCGGAAAAAGATTGCTGGATCGTCATCGCGGCGCAAACTACAAAATTTTGGCCTCCGATCCTATCGGTTTGCCGCGGCATTCCGTGTTTTCCACGCCCTCGGCGGGCTATCGCATGTCACCTCGGACCTTTGGGCATAACCGACCTCGCGCGAAAGCACCGCTGATGCGAAACCCATCAATTGACCTGCCGCTTGGCCGCTCCTAAAACTCACCATCAATACCAGTGCTTTCTGCGCGGAAACGCGGCATTCAGGGAGATTGAGTCCATGCGCGATGTATTTGTTTGCGACGCCGTTCGCACCCCGATCGGCCGTTTCGGCGGCTCGCTGGCAAAAGTGCGCGCCGACGACCTGGCGGCTGCCCCGATCAAGGCCCTGATGGCGCGCCATCCCAAGCTCGACTGGTCAGAGGTCGATGAGGTCTATTTCGGCTGTGCCAACCAGGCCGGCGAGGACAACCGTAACGTTGCGCGCATGGCGCTGTTGTTGGCGGGCCTGCCCGAGACGGTTCCGGGCCTCACGCTCAATCGTCTCTGCGCCTCGGGACTGGATGCGGTTGGTGCGGCCGGGCGCGCGATCCGCGCCGGGGAGTTCGATTTTGCGATTGCAGGCGGCGTAGTATCGATGACGCGGGCGCCGTTCGTGATGGGCAAGGCGCCGGAAGCGTTTTCGCGCTCGGCCGACATCTTCGACACCACGATCGGCTGGCGCTTCATCAATCCGCTGATGAAAGCCAAGTACGGCGTCGACTCGATGCCGGAGACAGCCGAGAATGTCGCGAAAGATTTCGGCGTCGCGCGCCTGGACCAGGACGAATTCGCTTTGCGCAGCCAGCAGCGCTGGGCGAAAGCGGACGCCGCCGGTTTCTTCGCGAAGGAATTGACGCCGGTCACCATTCCACAACGAAAAGGCGACCCGAAGATCTTCGGCAAGGACGAGCA
>JAQGKJ010000049.1 GCA_028290165.1 Bradyrhizobium sp.
TCGAGGCAGAGACGACCGCGGCCGTCGAAACTCCGGTCAACGACGTCCCCGCTGCAAGGCCTTCCAGGCCGATCAATCTCGTTCCAAAATACAAGCACGGATAAGAGTACAAGCACGGATCAAGCGCCGCGCGGGTTGCGACCTCAGCCCGCGGCGCTTGATCGCTCGATATTGCCGCTCACATTCATCCGGCGTTCAGCCGGCGGAGTCCTCAATCGCCGACGTACTGTCTGCCAATTCCATTCCTGCTGGGGACTCCATTGTGACGCGGCGCCGGCTTTTCTTCGCGCTTTCGCTTGTGGCCGGCTTGATGCTGGCCGGCACGATGCATGTTTTGGCGATGCGGTCTCCCATCGAGGTCGAGAATTCGCTGGCCAGCCTGCGCGCGATATCCGGCCTGACAAAATTTGCCCAGACCCAACCGGCACAAGCGCCCGCGCCCACAACGGCGCCCTCGCCTGCACCAGCGGCAACACCACCCGCGCCGGCGCAGGCAGCGGCCGACGACCCGATCGGAAATGTCGCGACGCTGACCGGGATCGCGACCGTCATCCGCAACAAGAATTCAATTGCGCTCAAGCTGCAGGACGACATCTTCCTCAATGACGCACTGCAGACATCGGCCAACTCCACGCTCGGCGTCACCTTCAACGATTCCACCACGTTCAATCTCACCGCCAACGCGCGGATCACCGTCGACAGCTACATCTATGAGGACGGCGGCAAGCAGAACAAGGCGATCTTCGATATCACCAAGGGCACGGTGGCGTTCGTGGCGGCCGCCGTCGCCAAGACCGGCGACATGACGATATCGACGCCGACGGCGTCGCTTGGCATTCGCGGCACCACCGGCCTCGTCGAAGTGCCCGAGGGCGCCACCGCGACAGGCGCGAACAATGTCGCAATCAAACTCTATCCCGATCCGGACGGCAGGGTCGGCCGGATCGAAGTCAACGATCGCACCGGCGCGCGGATTGGTTCTCTGACGCAAGGCGCAAGCGGCTTCACCATCCGGCCCGGCGCCGGTGGGCGCTTTACCGCGGCGCCGCTTGCGATCTCGCCGCAGCAGGCGGCACGCGACCAGGGCATCGTGCGTCAGGTCCACGCCGCGCAGAACGTCGGGCGCCAGATCGTCACCCAGAAACGCATTCAGCGCCTGCAAAATCCGGCCAGACCTGCTCCCGGCGCCAACCCGGCGCGTCAGCCCGGTCTGCAGAAACAACCTGGCCTGCCGAAACAGCCTGGCCTGCAGAAGCAGAATGGGCTTCAGAAACAGCCCGGCCTGCAGAAACAGAATAGCCTTCCGAAGCAGAATGAAAAGCAGAACGGTTTGCCGCAGCAGCCGGGACTGCCGAACAGGACGGAAAAGCAGGAGCAACCACAGCAACCGCCCGGCGTGCAGCGTCAGCCCAACGCCCCCGGCGTGCAGCGGAGCGGATTGCAGAACAAGCCCGCGCAGCTGCCGCGCCGGCCAGGCTTGCCGGGGCCGAAGGGAAAACCGCCGAAGCAAAAACGCTAGAGCAGCGCTATAGCTTTATCCTTCGAGACGCGACGAAGTGGCCGCTCCTCAGAGCCTAACTCGAATGCAGCCCGCGGAATCGGCGCTTATCGTAAAACTCGTCGTGCCCGGGCTTGTCCCGGGCATCCACGTCTTAACGAACGTGCAGCAAGAGAGACGTGGATGGCCGGGAACAAGCCCGGCCATGACGAAATGCTTCTGTCCGCGGCTAGCCTGTCGGCGCTGAAAACCAGAGCTTGAACTTGAGACCCGGCGCGTTGTCGAGCATTTCGATCCGCGCGCCGTGAAGGCGGGCGACGGCAGCGACCAGGCTGAGCCCGAGACCGTTTCCCGGCGTGTAGCGACTGTGTTCGAGGCGGTAAAAGCGCTTGAAGACATGCTCATATTGGTCGGCGGGAATTCCGGGACCGTCGTCCGCGATCGAGACGACCGGCGTGCCATCCATGTTCTCGTTGGCGACGACGACCTGCCCGCCGGCGCGGCCGTGCTTGATCGCATTGTCCACGAGGTTGGCGATGGCATCGAAGATCAGGTCGCGATCGCCGGTCACCAGCACCTCGCGATCGCCGATCACGGTGAGACGGGTACCGTCCTGTTCGGCCGCGGCATCGTACAGCTCGACCACCTGACCGGCGATTTCGGCCAGATTCACGGTTCGGAACGCCTGCTTTCGTTCCTGGGTCTCGATTTGCGCAATCCGCATGATCGACAGGAATATCCGCAACACGGCATCGAGGTCGGCGATGGTGTCGCCGATCAGCGTTTGATCGTTCTCGCCGCTACGCGGACCGTGATAGGCCTTCTCCAGCCGCCCGCGCATTCGCGTCAGCGGCGTCCGCAAATCGTGCGCGACGCTGTCGCTGACCTGCTTGACTTCGCCCATCAAAGTTTCGATGCGATCCAGCATCAGATTGAGGTTTTCGGCAACGCGATCCCATTCGTCGTCGGTGCCGCGGAGCGGGATACGCTTGTCGAGACCGCTCTGCATGATGGCCCGGCTGGTGGCGTTGATCTGCTCGATCCGCCCGACCGTCCGGCGCGTCACCAGGATGCTCACGACCGCCGCCAGCACAAAAATCAGCGCAACTACCGAGATCAGGGCGGTCTTGATCTGATCGGCAAAGCCGTCGAGGTCGCTGATATCCTTGCCGACCAGCAGCCGGTCGCCGCTCGGAAATGTCTCGAGCATGGCCCGCAGCAGCGGCCGGTGCGTCGCGTCGGGCGGTGGCTCGCCAGCGCGAAACTCCGTCCATCCGCTGGCTGCCGTGACGGTCGATGGCCATGCCCTGAGGTTGCCGGCCAGTGCGGCCGATGAGGAATCGGCGAGGAGATAGACGTTGTCCGCAAACCCTTTATCGGCGGTACGCTGCTCAATCAGGGCGATCAGCCCACCGCGCCCGCCTCGCGCGTAAGCGGCTTGCAGGCTCGAATGCTCGGTCATGATCGCGCGATCCGAGCGGCTGCGCACATAGGAAGAGGTGGACAAATAGACGTAGCTGAAAATGATCGAGACGATCACGCCGAAGGTTCCGATCGCGATCAGCGCCACCTTGAACGTCGATGACGTTAGGGTCTTAGCCAGGAGCACGGAGACAGTACCCGATACCGCGAACCGTGTGGATCAGCGGATAGGCCTGCTGGCCGTCGACCTTGCGTCGCACGCGCCCGACATAGACGTCGATGATATTGGTCGAGGGATCGAAATGAAGGTCCCAGACGTGCCGCAGCAGCATCGCCCGGGATACGACGCGGCCTTCGTTGCGCACCAGATACTCCAGAAGCTGGAATTCCCGGGGAAAAAGACCAATGTCCTTGCCGCGCCGGCTGGCGATCCGCGACACCAGGTCGATCGCGAGATCGCCGACACGCAAGATGGTCTCCTTGACGACGGTGTCGCTGCGCCGGCCAAGCGCCTCGACCCGCGCCAAAAGTTCGACGAAGGAAAATGGCTTGACCAGATAGTCATCGCCGCCGGCGCGCA
>JAQGKJ010000130.1 GCA_028290165.1 Bradyrhizobium sp.
ATGCGCCGAACAGGCCGACGGCCATCAGGACGAGTGTCAGATAATAGAGCCCGGTCGCGCCAAGCTCATATCCGGCGATGCTTGGGGCCGTGAGCGCCAGACCGCCACCGCCTCCGGACAGACTGCGCCATTCGAAGATGATCTTCTGAAGCACGACGCCGAAGCCGAGCGACGCGATCTCAAGATAAATATTTTTGAGGCGAAGTGCCGGCACGGCGACGATCGCGCCGATCGCGGTCGTAAACAAGGCGCCCGCGAACAGTGACAGCAGGTAAGGCAATCCCGCCTTCTGGGTCAGGATCGCGGTGGCGTAAGCGCCAACCCCGAAGAAAGAAGCGTGGCATAGACTTATCTGGCCGGCATAGCCGGTCAGAAAATTGAGGCCGAGCGCAACCAGCGCAAAGATTTCGGTCAGCGTCAGGAGGTAGAGGCCATAGCCGTTGAGGCCGAGCGGCGCAGCGCATGCGAGCAAAAAGCACAGGGCGACAAGCGCCGGACCCCAGCTCCACGATGTCCGCGGCCTTGATGCGCGGATGATGTCGGCTGCCGCGCTCACGCCTTGCGAACCTTGACGCGGCCGAAGACACCCTCCGGACGTATCGTGAGCACTGCAATGATGATGATGAAGGTAATGGCGTCGGCGAAGGAAGGCGAAAGATAGGCACCTGCCAGATTTTCTGCGACGCCAAGGGCGAGACATCCGAAAAACACACCAATGAGGCTATTCAAGCCACCGAGGACGGCTCCCGCAAAGGCTTTGATGAGGAGTGCGTTCATCAGATTGGTATCGAGAAACAGCGACGGCGCGACCAGGACTCCGGCGACGGCGCCGACCAAGCCACCAAGCCCCCAGGCAATGGCGGACGTTCGCGTAATCGACACCCCCATCAGCCGCGCCACCATTTGATTCTGGCTTGCCGCTCTAAGGCCAAGTCCGGTCCAGGTGAGCCGGAGAAACAAGGTCATCGCGATGATGATGACGAGCCCAACCGCAATATTGAGGACGCTGTCGACCGCGATCGGAACACCGGCGACCATGAACGGCGCCGAGAACGCAAAGGGAGACGGAAACGTATAGGTCTGATGGCCCCAAATCATGCCGGCGACGCTGTTGAGCACGACGTTGAGCCCGAGCGTGGCGATCATGGCTGATAGCACGGGACCACCGATCAGCGGCCGGATGACCACCTGCTGAATAACAACACCCTGCACAAGCCCGAAAACGATGGCGATCGACACCGCCTGCCACCAGGGAAGGCCCACGCTATCCATCAGCCAATAGGCGAAAAAGGTTGTCAGCATCGCCATCTCGCCCTGGGCGAAATTGGCGATATCGGTGATGTTGAGCACGATCACGATCGCGATGCCGACCATCGCATAGAGACAGCCGTCCTCGAGCCCTCCATCAACCAGATTAGCGATCATGGCAAGAACGCTCCCTGATTAATGCGATGAAGGAACGCGGCCTTCCAATCGGCGAGGCTTTTGCGCCGGCCTCATCTTCATGACTTTCCTCCTGCTTTGACTTTTTTGTTTTGGACTGGCCGCGGCGGGCCCGTGAAGGTCAGCACGCGCTTGCCCGGCGTCACCCGCCTGGCCGGCTCGTGCGATCTTGCAACCAGCAAATCTCCGACATCGCGCGGCAGCGCAGCGGCGGGCGCGGACGACAGCGCGCGCTCGAAGATCTGGCTGAGCGCCACCGTCAGCTGCTCCGGCGTCCACGCGCCGCTCGGCTTGAACCATTTCGGCACCCAGTTCATCGCGCCGAGAATAACAAAGATCGCAAGCTTGGGATCGCACGGCACGACGCTGCCGTCCTCGATCCCCTCTTTGACCAGCGCCCGCAGCGAGCGTTCGAACCGGTCGCGCTGCCGAACCAGCTTGGCACGGTCGCCCGGCTCAAGGGCCTGTTCTTCCATCAGGACAACGCAGCAATTAAGTTCGTCGATCAATTGCGACACATAGCCGGAGATCGTCAGCACCAGCCGGTCGCGCCCGCTGTTGCCCTGCTTGCGGCCGCGTTCAAGACTCGCAAAAGCGACGTCCATGGCGTGCTCGAAGCACGCGGCCAGCAGACTATTCTTGTTTGGGAAGTAGTGATAGAGCGCTGCCTTGGTGACGCCCAGGCTGGTCGCGATCTCGGTCAGCGAGGTCGCATGATAGCCCTTGAAATTAAAGGACGCCGCCGCTTCGCGCAGCACCTCCTGGCGTTTGATCCCATGCACATCTGCCTTGGTAGGGAACAAACTTTCCTCCCGGGAAGGACCATCTTGCCGCCGGATACGCTAGCCGCTAGTGTACCATCTGACAAGTCGGTTTGCTAACCGCACGGTTAGTCGGCTACAAATTTGGCCGACGGATCGTCGACATCAATATGAAGGGGCACGCGTTGGGCCTTTACCTCGAAGATTTCGAAATCAATTCCACGCGGCGCACCCGCGGCCGCACCATCGGAGAAGGCGACGTGTCACTGTTCGCCGGCCTGGTCGGCGATCACAACCCGCTCCATGTCGACGAGGAATTTTCCAAACAGAGCATTTTCGGCGGCCGCGTCGCTCACGGGCCGCTGGTGCTTTCGGCGGCGATCGGGCTGATGTCGCAGCTGAACTGGATTGACGGGACAGCTCTCGGCCTTCTCGGAGTTTCCTGGGAATTCCGCGCCCCGGTAAAATGCGGCGATACCATCAGCGCCAACGTCACGCCGCTCGAGGCAAGGCCGAGCAAAACGCCCGAACGCGGAATCCTGAAGATCGGGTTCGAGGTCCTCAACCAGAACGACGAAGTCGTTCAGGTTGGATCGATCGTTCTGTTGATGCAGTGCCGTCCCGGTCAAGCAGCCTAGCGAACCGAACCACCGTTTCCTCAATCTCGTGGTGGTGGCGCGGCAAGAATGCGCCTCGCCTGCGCCAAATGCGGCGCATCGATCATCACGCCGTCGATCTGAACAACACCGGAGCCGCTGGCTTCGAGCGCGCTGACCACGCGTTGCGCCCAGTCGCGCTCAGCCTGGGTATAGGTGAACGCCTTGTTGATGATCGCGACCTGCGAAGGGTGGATCGCAGCCTTGGCACCGAATCCATCGCGGCGCGCCGCATCAGCTTCCCGGGCAAGCCCGTCGGGATCGCGAAAATCGGTGAACACCGCATCGATCGGCAACACGCCGGCCGCCCGCGCGGCCAAAAGGCAGAGACTTCGCGCCAGCGCGAACGGCGCGGTATAGGCTCCGCTCGAATCCCGGTTGGCGGTCGCGCCGAGGTCGGCGGACAGGTCTTCACCACCCCACAGCAATCCGGCCAGCCGTGGGCGGCGCCACGATGTCGCCGCCAGCGACAGCGTCGCAGCAGCCGTTTCGGTACAGACGGGAATGATACGGGTCGTACCCGCGGTGGCGCGAGGTTCACGCTCGCTGATCAACACATCGAGGCGGTCGAGATCGTGCGGGCCCGTCAGCTTCGGCAGCATGATGCCGTGCGGGCGGAGCGGCAGGACCACATCGAGATCGCCGCGGCACCAGGGACTGTCGAGCGGATTGACCCTGACGTAAAGCTGCGGTCCGCTACAGGAAGCCGCCGTCAGCGCCTCGGAAACTAGGCGGCGCGCTTCTTCCTTCTTGTCGGGGTGCACCGCATCCTCAAGATCGAAGATGACGGCGTCGGCGTCGCCCGTGGCCGCCTTCGCCATCATTTTCGCGGAACCGCCCGGGGCGAACAGCAGCGAGCGCATTTACGCGGCCGGCTTCTTGCGCATCAGCGCGGCGCGTTCGCAGGTCGCGACGACCTCGCCATTCTGATTGATCGTCTCATGGAAGAAGTTGACGATACCTTCGTTCGGCCGCGACTTGCTCAGCCGCTTCGACCTCACGGTGGTGCGAACCTTCACGGTATCGCCATGGAAGAGCGGTTTTGGAAACCGCACATCGGTCATCCCCAGATTGGCAAGCGTCGTGCCAAACGTGGTGTCGTTGACCGACATGCCGATCATCAGGCCGAGCGTGAACAAGCTGTTGACCAGCGGCTTGCCCCATTCGGACTTCGCCGAATAGTGCGCGTCGATGTGCAGGGGTTGCGGATTCATCGTTAGCAGCGAGAACCACATATTGTCTGTCTCGGTGATGGTGCGCGACCATTCGTGGTTGAACACCATGCCATCCTCGAATTCCTCGAACCAGAGTCCTGACATTACACTCCCTCCTCTGCATCGACTGAGACGATCTCAACGAGCACGGCGGCGGCTGGAACGGTGTCACCGGCGTTGCAATGAATAGCGGCGACGCGCCCCGAGACAGGCGCGGCCAGGGTGTGGATCAGCTTCATCGCTTCCATCTGCAGAACCGCGCTTCCCTTCTCCACGGTGTCGCCCACCGCAACAAATATCTGCGAAACCACGCCGTGTAACGGCGCGTCGATAACGTTGCCGCCCCGCTCACTGGTGCCGGGGGCGCGCGGCAGATCGATCTTGAGCTCGATCCTGGTGCTGATCGCCATGCCGTTGTGGGCGATCCGAACCAGATTGCCGTCGCGCTGAACAACGAACGCCGTCTCTCGCCCGGCGTCCGACAGAGTCATACGGGTGCTGTCGCAGGATATCGAGCCAAGCATGACCGGCGTTCCGCCAATCTCGGCCTTGATGCCAGTGCGGCCGACGCTGATGTCCACATCACTATCGCCGTATTCATCCGACAGATGCAACGTCGTATGGGCCGGACGTTCCGAGGCCATCACACGCACCGCGCTGCGCCGGGCCCAGGGGCTTGTCCATGCCATTTCCGATTCGGCCGAACCTTGCTGCAGCCAAAACGCGGCAGCCGCAACCCGCAGCATTGTCAGCCCTGCCGGTTCCGGCCGCCATCCGCCCGGAAATGCCGTTTCGATGAACCTCGTCGTGGCCTTGCCGTCCGCGAAAAGCGGATGGCTAATAGCATCGAGCAGGAACGGTTGCGTCGTCGGTACGCCGAGCAGCGCCAGCGCCTCCAATCCAGAGGCAAGGCGGGAAAGCGCGGTCTGACGCGTTGCGCCATGGGCGATCAACTTTGCCAGCAGCGAGTCGTAATAGAGGCCGATCACCGAGCCCGTCTCCACGCCGGAATCAAAGCGCAACCCGCGCGGCGGCACGACGCTGACCAAACGGCCGGTGGCAGGCTGGAAATCGCGGTCCGCGCGCTCCGCCGCGATGCGTGCCTCGATCGCGTGCCCATGGAGACGGATGTCGCGCTGCGCCAACGGCAGCTTCTCACCGGCCGCTGCGAGCAGTTGCCATTCGACCAGGTCGATGCCGGTCACAAATTCCGTGACGGGATGCTCGACTTGCAGCCGCGTATTCATCTCCAGAAAGTATGGCGCGTCGTCACCGGCCTCCATGATGAACTCGACCGTGCCGGCCGAGTCGTACCCGATGGCGCGGCCAAGCAGCAGGGCCGCATCATAAAGTGCGCCGCGCACTTTCTCCGAGAGGTTTGGCGCGGGCGCCTCCTCAAGGACCTTCTGATTGTTGCGCTGGACCGAGCAATCGCGCTCGAACAGATGCACAAGCGAACCCTGCCGATCGCCAGCGATCTGAACCTCGAGATGGCGCGGATTGAGAATGAACTTCTCTAACAGCACCCGGCTGTCGCCGAACGCGGCCTCGGCCTCGGCGCGCGCACTGGCGATCGCGCCGGCGAGATCGCCGGCGCGGTCGACCCGTCGCATTCCCCGTCCGCCGCCGCCGGCCGACGCCTTGATCAGCACCGGAAAGCCGATGCGCGCCGCCGCGACCGACAGACTGTCCACGTCCTGCGCGTCACCGTGATAGCCCGGAACCGTCGGGACACCGGCTGCCTCGGCGATGTGCTTCGACTCGATCTTGGAACCCATGCGTGCGACGGCGTCGGCCGAAGGCCCGACGAAGATGATTCCAGCCTCCTCGCAGCGCCGGACAAAGGCGGCATTCTCCGACAGGAAGCCATAGCCGGGGTGTACCGCGTCGGCTACGGACAACTTTGCGGCCGCGATGATCGCGTCCATATCGAGATAACTGGCGCGCGCCGGCGCAGGTCCGATCCGAATCGCCTCGTCGGCGAGGCGAACATGCGGCGCATTGGCATCGGCGTCGGAATAAACCGCGATGGTGCGCAATCCCAGTCGCGCGCAGGTCCGCATGACGCGGACGGCGATTTCTCCGCGGTTTGCGACCAGCACGGAACGAATGGGACGTGGAGAAGCCGTAAATCTCACAGGAGCTGTGCCTTACATGCGATAGACCGGGCTCGGTCCGGTCGCCGGAGGCTGCATCGCGCCGATCGCGATGCAAAGACCGAGCACGTCGCGGGTGTCGCGCGGCTCGATCAGCCCATCGTCCCAGAGCCGGGCCGTGCAATAATAGGGGTCGGACTGCTCGTCGAACATGTTGCGCAGCTTGAGCTCATGCTGGGCGAGATCCGCTTCGCTCGCGGGGTGACGCGAGATGCTGGAACGGCGCAAATCCATCAGCACCGAACTGCCGACATCCGGGCTCATGGTCCCGAGCCGCGCGTTCGGCCACATGAACATGAAGCGCGGCCGGAATCCGCGACCGCTCATCCCATAATTTCCGGCGCCATAAGACCCGCCGGTCACCACGGTGTATCGCGGCACCCGCGCGTTGGCGACCGCATAGACCAGTTTCGCGGAATTCTTGGCGATGCCGTTGCGCTCAGCTTCCGATCCCACCATGAAGCCGGTGATGTTCTGCAGGAACACGATCGGGATATTGCGCTGGTCGCACAGCTCGATGAAATGCGCGCCCTTGAGCGCGGACTCCGTGAACAGAACACCGTTATTCGCCAGGATGCCGACGGGCAGGCCCTGGATATGCGCGAAGCCGCAGACCAGTGTCGATCCATAGAGCGGCTTGAACTCGTGGAATTCGCTGGCGTCGACCAGCCGCGCGATGATCTCGCGCTGGTCGAACGGCCGGGTCAGGTCGGCGCCGACGATGCCCGGGATTTCCGCCCCATCAAACAGCGGGGGTCGGGACGGGCGCAGCTCGCCATAGGTTTTCTGCACCCGGCCCAGCGCGCCGACGATGTCGCGCGTCTTGGCAATTGCTTCCGCCTCATCGCGCGCGAAATGGTCCGATACGCCGGAGATCGTGCTGTGCATTTCGGCGCCGCCGAGCGTTTCCCGGTCGACGATCTCCTTGATCGCGGCCTTGACGATCTGCGGGCCGCCAAGATGCACGCTGCTGTTGCCGGCGGTCATCACGACCTCGTCCGACAGCGCCGGGATATAGGCGCCGCCGGCGGTGCATTCGCCGAAAACGGCGGCGATCTGCGGAATGCCCTGAGCCGACATCCGGCATTGCCGATAGAAAGCGCCGCCGAAATGGTCCTGGTCGGGAAACACTTCATCGCCCTGCGAAAGATTAGCGCCGCCGCAGTCGACCAGATAGACGACCGGCAGACGGTTCTCGAAAGCGATGTCCTGCGCGCGTACGTGCTTGCGGATGGTTTCCTTGTAGAACGAGCCGCCCTTGGTGGTGGCATCGTTGGCGATGATCATGCAGACGACGCCGCGGACGGTGCCGATGCCGGTGACGATGCCAGCCGACGGGACCTTGTTGTCGTAAAGACCCCAGGCGGCGAGCGGCGAGAGCTCGAGAAACGGACTGAGCGGATCGATCAGCATGTCGATGCGATCGCGGGCCGGAATCTTCCCGCGCTCGCGATGGCGGTGCATCATGCGGTCGCCGCCGCCGGCGAGCGCCCATGCCTGCCTCGCATGCAGGGTCTTCACCAGATCGTCATAGATCGCGGCGTTTGCCTTGTAGGCCTCAGTGCCCTTGTCGATCGAACTTGCCAGCGTCGCCATCGAGAACTTCCGAACCCAACCAATCCAGCGTGGATTGTGTTTCTACCTAACATTAGTTAGAATAGCAAATCGAGGCAAGCCGGGATTCCGGCTTTGCCGGGTCAGGGGAACGGATTTCCACTTGCGGGCGGATACGCAGCACAGACCGGCGATGACGAAACGCGCCTCGCGCTCCTCTTCGGTTGCGCCGGCAAAGCCTGCGCCCGAAGACACGCGGCGCCAGATCCTCAACGCCGCGGCCAAACTGTTGCGCCGCAACGGCTATGCCTCGACATCGCTGCGCGATGTCGCGGCGGCGACCGGCATGAAGGCTGGCAGCCTCTATTACCACTTCGCCTCGAAGGAAGAGATCGCCGAGACCGTGATGGCCGAAGGCATTGATCTGGTGAGGGCCGCCGTGAAGAAAGCACTGGCCCCGCGCCCGAAGGACTCCGATCCGCTCGAGGACATCGAGATCGCGGTTCGGACGCATCTGCAGGCACTGCATGAATCCGGCGACTATGCGTCGGCGAACATCCGCTGCTTCAACCATGTCCCCGACGAGATGAAACAGCGCCTGCGAAAGGTACGCGAGCGGTACAGCGCCGACTGGCGCAAGCTGATAAATCGCGCTCGCGCGGCGGGATGTCTCGATGCTGATATCGATGACGAGGCACTGCGCTACGGATTATTCGGCGTCATGAACTGGACGCTCGAATGGCTGCGTCCCGGCGGACCGTTACCGGACCAACTCGGCGCGATGTTCTTCCGGATTCTCTTTCGCGGGGCGGCAGCCTCGCCCGGCCGGGCTCGATAGACCATGGGTCCGCTCGAGGGCGTCCGTATCGTCGAATTCGCCGGCCTTGGTCCGGCACGGGCGCGATGATGCTGGCCGACCTCGGCGCGGAGATCATCAGGGTCGATCGCCCCGGCGGCTATCCGGCGCCTGACCAAAACCTCGACTTCGAACAATTCGGCAAGTTTGCGTTCTATAATCGCAACCGCCGTACCGTTCGCATCCCGTCGAGCTTCAGGGAAATCAGGGGGATCTATCGCCCGACAAATACCGGACTCCGTTTTTCCTGGAAAGCCTTGATCCCTTCCCGAGCATCCACCGTTCGGGAAATAGCGGCCAGGGTTTGGGCCTCGTCCTCCATTTGGCTTTCCAGAGACTGGTTCCGGGCTTGCAAAAACAGCCGCTTGATGCCGGCATAAGCTTCGGTCGGTCCGGAAGCGAACTCGCGGGCGATCCGCTCCGCCTCCGCGACAACCGTGTCGTCGTCTACCACGAAATCGACCAGGCCAGTCGACATTGCAGCGTCGGCGTCCAGAGTTTCGGCCATCAAGAAAAACCGCTTGGCGCGCGCCGGCCCCATCCGCGCGGTCAACGTAGTGGTCGACCCGCTGTCTGGGCTAAACCCAATTTTCGCAAACGCGGATGAGATACGCACCGATTTTCCGATCACCACCAGATCGGCCGCCGCCATTAACGAAACGCT
>JAQGKJ010000152.1 GCA_028290165.1 Bradyrhizobium sp.
ATTCCGAAGATTGCCGGGATCACGATCAGCGTCAGCAGCGTCGATGAAACCATCCCGCCGATCATCGGCACCGCGATACGCTGCATGACCTCGGAGCCGGTGCCGGTGCTCCACATGATCGGCAGCAGCCCCGCCATGATGGCGACAACCGTCATCATCTTGGGGCGCACGCGCTCCACGGCGCCCTCCATGATGGCGTCGTAAAGATCGCTGCGCGTCAGCGCGCGGCCCTCGACGTCACGTCGCGCCTTGATCTCCGCCAACGCCTGATTGAGATAGATCAGCATCACGACACCGGTTTCGGCGGCGACGCCGGCAAGGGCGATGAAGCCCACGACAACCGCAACCGACAGGTTGAAGCCGAGCCACCACATCAGCCAGAGCCCGCCGACCAATGCGAACGGCAGCGACAGCATGACGATCATGGTCTCGGTGATGGAGCGGAAGTTGAGGTAGAGCAGCAGGAAGATGATCAGCAGCGTCACGGGTACCACGATCTTCAGGCGCGCCGTCGCGCGCTCGAGATATTCGTACTGGCCGCTCCACATGACGTAATAGCCGGGCGGAAACTGGATGCTGGCCTGTACCGCACGCTGAGCGTCCGCGACATAGCCGCCGAGATCGCGGTCGCGGATGTCGACATAGATGTAGGTGGCCAGTTGCCCGTTTTCGGTGCGGATCGACGTCGGCCCCCGCGCCGGCGTCACCTTCGCGACCTCCCCAAGCGGGACCGCGCCTCCGGCCGGCATCGGCACCAGGACGTCGTTGGCGATGGCCTGCGGATTGTCCCGGAGATCACGGGGGTAGCGCATGTTGACGCTGAAGCGCTGCCGGCCCTCGACCGTCGTGGTCACGGTCTGGCCGCCGAGCGCGGTAGCGATGACGTCCTGAACGTCCTGAACCATGATGCCATAGCGCGCCAGCGCTGCGCGGTCGGGCGTCACGTCGAGATAGTAGCCGCCGATCCCGCGCTCGGCATAGGCGGACGACGTGCCCGGCACCGCCTTGAGGACTTGCTCGATCTGCTTGGCGAGCTTGTCGATCTCGACCAGATCGGTGCCGATCACCTTGACGCCGATCGGCGTCCGGATTCCGGTCGAGAGCATATCGATGCGCGCCTTGATCGGCATGGTCCAGGCGTTGGAGACGCCGGGAAACTGCAGCGCCTTGTCCATTTCCGCGATCAGGCCATCTACCGTGACGCCGGGACGCCATTGCTGTTTCGGCTTGAGATTGACGACGGTCTCGAACATTTCGGAGGGCGCCGGATCGGTCGCAGTCGCGGCACGGCCGGCCTTGCCGTAAACAGACGCCACTTCCGGAAACGTCCGGATGATCTTGTCCTGGGTCTGCATCAATTCGCCCGCCTTGGTGACGGAGATGCCGGGCAACGTCGTCGGCATGAAGAGCAGCGTGCCTTCGTTCAGGTTGGGCATGAACTCGGTGCCGAGCTGGCGCGCGGGCCAGACGGTCACCGCGAGCACAGCAAGCGAAAGCAGGATCACCAGCGTCTTGGCGCGCATCACGCCCTTGATCACCGGCCGGTAAATCCAGATCAGGATGCGATTGATCGGATTCTTGTGCTCCGGGACGATCCGTCCGCGAACGAAGATCACCATCAGCGCCGGCACCAGCGTGACCGACAGAAGCGCCGCCGCCGCCATCGAGAAGGTCTTGGTGAACGCCAGTGGGTTGAACAGCCGCCCTTCCTGCTGTTCCAGCGTGAAGATCGGCATGAATGATACCGTGATGATCAGCAGGCTGAAGAACAGCGCCGGCCCGACCTCCGACGCTGCCGCGATCAGGATATCGACCCGTTTACGGCCCGGTTCGGCCCGCTCCATGTGCTTGTGTGCATTCTCGATCATGACAATCGCCGCATCCACCATGGCCCCGATCGCGATTGCGATGCCGCCGAGGCTCATGATGTTGGAGCCGAGACCCAGCAACTTCATCGCGCCAAAAGCCATCAGCACGCCGACGGGAAGCATCAGGATCGCCACAAGTGCGCTGCGGAAGTGCAGCAGGAAAACGACACAGACCAGCGCGACGACGACGCTTTCCTCGAACAGCGTATGCCTGAGCGTGTCGATCGCGGCGTTGATGAGATTCGAGCGGTCGTAGACGGGTACGATCTCGACCGACTTCGGCAGGCTGCTGGCGATCTCCTTGAACCGCTTCTTGACGTTCTCGATAACGTCGAGCGCGTTGACGCCGAAGCGCTGCAATACGATGCCGCTGGCGACCTCGCCCTCGCCGTTGAGTTCGGTGATGCCGCGCCGCTCATCGGGGCCAAGCTCGACGCGGGCGACGTCGCGCAGCAGCACCGGCGTGCCGTTGCTGGTCTTGAGCACGATGTTGCCGAGGTCGTTGATGCTCTTCAGATACCCCTTGCCGCGGATGACATATTCGAATTCCGAAAGTTCGACCGTGCGCCCACCGACATCGGCGTTGCTGGCGCGGATCGCGTCGCGCATCTTCTGCATGGTGATGCCGAGGTCGCGCATCCGCTGCGGATCGAGGATGACGTTGTATTGCTTGACAAAGCCGCCGACGCTCGCCACTTCGGCCACGCCTTCGGCTTTCGCCAGCGCGAACTTCAGGTTCCAGTCCTGGATAGTGCGCGTGTCGGAAAGATTCAATTCCTTCGACACGACTGCGTATTGGTAGACCCAGCCCACACCGGTGGCGTCCGGGCCGATCGTCGGCGCCACACCGGCGGGCAATCGCGAGGTTGCGCCGTTGAGGAATTCCAGCACCCGCGAACGCGCCCAGTAGATGTCGGTGCCGTCTTCGAAGATGACGTAAACGAAGGAGACCCCGAAGAACGAGAAGCCGCGCACGACTTTTGACCGCGGTACGGTCAGCATCGCCGTGGTCAGCGGATAGGTGACCTGATCCTCGATCACCTGCGGAGCCTGACCCGGATATTCGGTATAGACGATGACCTGGGTATCGGAGAGGTCCGGAATGGCGTCGAGCGGCAGATGAACGAGGGCGTAGATCCCGGCGGCGGCGGCGAAACCGGCGCCGAAGATGACAAGCAGCAGGTTGCGGGCCGACCAGGCGATCAGGCGGGCGATCATGGTTGGCCCCCGGCTTCCGAAAATCCTTTGAGGGCCGCTTTCAAGTTGCTCTCTGCATCGATCAGGAAATTCGCCGAAACCACGACCGGTTCTCCGTCGGTCAGTCCCTGTCGAATCTCTACATAGCCTGAGCCCCGCTGCCCGAGCTTGACCTCGCGAGGTTCGAAGCGGCCCTGCCCCTTGTCGACGAACACGGCCTGCCTGCTGCCGGTGTCCATGACCGCGCTCTCCGCAACGGACAACATCGGCTCGCCGCTGCCGGTGTCGATTTCCGCGTCGACATACATGTCGTGGAGCAGCACCAAATCGGGATTCGGCAGTTCGACGCGAATTCGCGCCGTCCGCGTCTCCTTGTTGATCTCTGGATAGATCACCTCGACCTTTCCCGAGAACTCAGGCCCGGGAAAGCTCCGGGCTTTCACGGTGGCCGGTTGACCGATGGAGATCGCGCCCAGATCGCGCTCCGCGACGTCGATCAATGCCCAGACTACCGAATGATCGGCGATCCTGAACAAGACCCCGCCGGGTTGAACCCGCATTCCCTCGATCGCGTTGCGCTCCAGAACGAAGCCGTCGCGCGGAGCGGTCCACTCGATGGAGGTTGGAACGTCCCGGCTTTTTTCGATTGCGGCAATCGCGGCGTCCGGCACGTCGAGATTCATCAGCCTCTGGCGGGATCCCCGGCCGTATGGTCCGTCGCCGCCGGTCATCTTGGATGTGATGGTGGCGAGATACTCGGCGGCCGCGGACGACACCGCGGGGCTGTAGACCTCCATCAAGGGTTGGCCTTTGACGACGTGTGAGCCCCTCGTGACATTGGCGACTTTTAGGACGAAGCTTTCGGATCTCATCGAGATGACGGAAACCCGCCGCTCGTCGAGCTGAATGGTCCCCGGCGCACGGATTGTCGTCCGGATCACTCGCTTGGCCGCTGGTTCCGATTTCACGCCCGTGCGCTGTATCTTTCCGGGCGAAAGCTTGACCGACCCATCGTCGCTGTCTTCGCCTTCATAGACGGGGATGTAGTCCATCCCCATGGAGTCCTTCTTCGGCACGGGCGAGGTGTCCGGTAGCCCCATGGGGTTGCGGTAATATTTGATTTTTCGATCCATCGGCGCCGGTGCCGCAGCCTTCGGAGCAGACGCCTCTTCGAAGCTGACATCTGCGCTCGCTGGCACGCCGCGATAGTCGCGCCCGTCCGGCGTCCTCGTCGGCATCAGCGAATAAAGCGGTCGGCCATCCGGGTCCTGATAGTAAATCGGCGCGCTGCTCGTCTGTGCGGCCGCGGGCGATGCCACGGCCATACCCGATGATTCGGCCGGCTGCCGCTGCGTGCGACCGGCGATGAACCCGCCTCCCGCCGCCGCGATCAACGCGGCGACGGTGGCGATGACGAAGCCGGCGCGGTTCATTTCTGCGCCGTGATAACGAGCTTGTTTTCGACCATTCCGGTCTCACCCTGGACCTTTGCGCCCAGGGACAGCTGCCACCGGCCCGCCATCCCGAAGTTCGCCTTGAACTTGTAGATACCCGGATCTCCGCCCGGCATCGGCGCGATCTTGGTGACCATCTCCTGCATGCCGTCGGGCGCCATGTCGAGACGGGTCGCGAAGATCACCGCATCCGGTACCGGCTTGCCGGTTTTCCTGTTCATGAGCCGGACCGTGATGGTCTTGTCCGAGCCGGCCTGAACGGTCGGGTCGACGAGCTGGAATTCGTAATCTTTGATTTCGGCGCGGGCGATGACAATTGAACCAGCCATAGCAATGCCGATGAACGCGGCCTGCAAGCCGCGCGAGTAACGAGACGTCTTCATTTTGAATCCTCAATTGTCCGTGGTCGCCGCAAGGCGGCATGCGTTTATCCGCGCGGTTTTGAAACCACGCGGCAGCAAACGGCGCAGGGAGCGCCGATCAGACCAAAGTTCGAGGAGGATATTCGGGAGGTGGATGGCCCAGGCCATCGAGCCAGGAATCATTTTGCAGCGGAGCAATTCGGCCGGAAGCCGCAACGGGCGGATGGAATATGGCGGCCGAGAGGCCGGAGAAGCATTTCGTCATGCAGGCCGACATGACTGCGCACTTATCGCAATCGATCGGCGCCGGCGCCTTGGTCGGACAACACGGCATATCGCCGGCCATCTCGTCCGGAGTAGCGGAGATCGACATCTCGTCCGCCATCGATCCATCCGCCGGCGTTCCGGCCATGACGGGCCGGGAAAACGGGGCCAATGCCAACCCGACGATCATCAGGGTGGCAAGCAGCCGGCGTATGGTAATTTGACGGTTCACATCGACAAAATCCCACAGAACCGCTCGGATTGATAGTCTGCTGAACCTAACGACGCCGTGATTGATCGCAGGCTGGCTTCGTCGACGCTATCGGCAAGCCGAGTCTGAGATTACCGCGGACGGTGCCGGCAGGAAATCGCCGATCGCATCGAGAAACAGCTCGGGCGCTTGCAGCTGCGGAACGTGCGCGCACCCCGAAAGGATCTTGAGGCGCGCGTTCGGCAGGAGAGAGGCCAATTCCCGGGACATCGGCGGCGGCGTCGCCTCGTCATGTTCGCCGACCAGCACCAGCACGGGCGCCCTGACCTGCCCAAGCTGCGGCCGGAGATCGAGTTCGGCGAGCGCCGCACAGGCGGCCTGAAACACCTCCGGGTCGGTTCGCAAAAATGCCTCGCGGCGGTCGCGCATCAAATCGGGATGGCTTGCCTGGAATTCCGGCGCGAACAGCCGGCACATCGCGACGTCGGTAATCGCCGATAGTCCCTTGGTTTTGGATGCCGCTGCCATGTTGCGGAAGGCCTGGCGCCCACTTGCCGAAAACGCCGCGCCGCAATCGGCGAGAATGAGCTTACTGGCGACGTCGGGATGGCGAATGGCCATTTGCAGCGCGACGAATCCGCCGTAGCCGTTGCCGAGCACGATCGCCTCGTCGTCGCCGGCGGCATCCTTCACCGCTTCGGCCATCCGGTCGGCGACATCGGCAAGACCTCCGCTGACCGGCTTGGAGCCTCCAAAGCCCGGCAATTCGGGAACGACTACCCGGAAC
>JAQGKJ010000178.1 GCA_028290165.1 Bradyrhizobium sp.
GCAAAATTCCCCAAGGACTAGCCGGAAGTCATGCCGGTGTGATTGGAGTATGGATCCCTGTGGCTTTGCAGAAAGCCACAGGGCCTCTACCTCCGACTTCGGTCGCGCGTCTGCCGCAGTGCCGGTCGAAATCGACAGAAGACCTAGCCGGAATACCGAAGTCGCAATAAGGGGCTGATCGGGCGATTGCTCGACGTTTCGTCGCAAGGGCGATACGGAGGCGCCAAAAATGGACTATCTGGGCGCGCTGCGTATGTTTGTGCGAGCGGTAGAGGTCGGCAGCTTTTCGAAAGCTGCAATTGCCACGAATACCAAGACATCGACCGTCTCGCGCGCGATCGCCAGCCTTGAAGAGGATCTTGGTGTCAGTCTGTTTCATCGCACCACGCGCCGCGCGCATCTCACCGAGCCGGGCGCCACATTCTACGAGCACGCGCGCGGCATTCTGCGGGGCCTGGAGGAAGCGCGGGATGCGGCCTCGGCAATGGAGGGGCGTCCACAGGGATTGATACGCCTGCATGTCCCGAGCGCCTTCGCCCGCCTGCACATCATGCCGTTCGTGCCGGACTTCCTGGCCGCCTATCCCGATATTCGTCTCGATGTCTCATTGACCGACGTGCGAGTCGATCTGCTGGCCGTCGGCGCCGACCTGGCGATCCGCATCGGTTCGCTCATCGATTCCAGCATGCTCTCCCGCAAGCTCGCACCGCACCGGCGCATTGCCTGCGCGAGTCCGGCCTATCTGGACCGCAAGCCGCCGATCGCCGAGCCGACCGACCTGCTGCAGCAAAATTGACTTGTCTATACGCTGCAGCCGACCGATCGTTGGTTCTTTCGTCGCCAGGCCGAGGCAGGCGATGCCTTCGAGCAAGTACCTGTCACCGGCACGTTGCGCGCCGATGACTCCGAGCCGCTGCGCGATGCGGCGGTTGCCGGCGTAGGGGTCGTGCTCCTCCCGACATGGCTGGTCGGCGAAGATATCAAGGCGGGTCGCCTGCGGCACGTGCTTCCCGAGTGGTCCTCCATGATTGCCACGAAGCCGAGTGGCATCTTCGGGGTCTTTCCTCCGCATCGCATGGTACCACCGAAGGTGCGGACCTTTCTGGATTTTGCCCAGAAACGGTTTGGCAAGCCACCCTACTGGGATCCTGATTGGACAGAGGACCGGCAAAAGACCTCGCACGACGTCACCGAATAGAGCAGCTCGGAGAGCGCCTGCAATCGCGGCGTGTTGCGCGCCCCGCACTAATCTTTCCCCGCATGGGGAATAGAGCGCAGCCGATTGCCAACCTACATCAGGCTTACGCCTAACGGCGATGGTTCAAGTTCTTATGGAGAAGCGCAATGTCGAAACTTGGTATTGTAGGGGCGACGGCCCTGTCACTCGCGTTAGCAGTTGCAACCCCGGCCTTCGCCGTGGGGCTCGGCGGCGTCCGCGGTGGCGATGTGATGCACGTCAGCAGCGGCGGGTTCCGGGGTGCTCGAGCAAGCATCGGCTCCGGGGTATCGAGCGACACTGATGCGTCCTATTGCGCCAAGCGTTGGATGTACCACGACGCGGCATCCGGGACGTATATGGGCGACGATGGTGAATGGCGTCCTTGCTCATAAAGCAAAAAAGAGCGGCTCAAGCCGCTCTTTTTTTATGCTCGACCCTTTCCATGCTCGACAATCGGCCGGAGTGGATTGAGAGCTCCAGGCTTCACATACTTCGGGCGGCTTTCTTTTGGCCAAGCTCGCGCATGACGAAAGAGAGAGCGGCTACGCGTCTCCCTACCCCTTCACGTCCTGCTTTTCCGAAACCGTCGCAGGCTTGCCCTTGGCGCCGGCGACGCGAACCTGATCGCCGTCGGCGAGGCCGTCGGGGGGTGCTACGATGATGCGGTCGTCCGGCGAGATGCCCGACGCCAGTTCGATATCCTTGCCGAGGTCGCGGGCGATGGTCACGGTCTTGAACAGCACCTTGTCGTCGAGACCGACGGTCGCAACCCGCAAGCCGTTCTGGTTGAAGATGAGCGCGCTCGCCGGACTATGCAGCGGCACGGCGGCGCGCTGCAGGCTCATGCGCACATAGGCATAGCCGCCGGGCATCAGCTCGCCGCCGGCATTGTCGAGCGCAAGCTGCATCCGCGTCGTGCCGGAACCGACATCGACCGATTGCGAGGAGGCTTCGACGGTGGCCGCAAAGGTCCGGGTCGGATATTCCGGCATCGAGATCACGGCCTTGGCGCCGATCCTGATCGCGGGCACGTAGCTCTGGGGAACGTTGACGTAGACCCGCAACTTTTTGATATCGGAGATCACGAACATCGCAGGCCCGCTGCCGCCGCCGGCATTGATCAGGGCGCCGACGTCGGTATCGCGGGCCGTGACCACGCCGTCGAACGGCACGGTGATCTTCTTGTAGCCGGCCAGCGCCTCCAGCCGTTCGACATTGGCCTGGCCGGAATTGACCGCGGCCTTCTTGTTGGAGAGGTCGGCGGAGCGCTCGTCGATTTCCTGCATCGAAACGAAATTCGACGCGATCAGCGATTTGCGGCGGGTCAGCGTTGCCTCGGACAGTTTCGCGCTGGCCTCCTGGCTCGCGAGATCGGCGCGCGCCTGCAATAGCTGCTGATCGAGGTCGGGCGCCTCGATTTCGGCGATCACCTGGCCTGCCTTGACCTTGGCGCCGATATCGGCGCTCCAGCTTTTCAGGTAGCCGCTAACGCGGGCAAAGATCGGCGCGCGGTAATAGGCCTCCAGCCGGCCCGGCAGATCGAGGGTGGCGTTGAGAACCTTGGCGTCCGGCAGCACGACAGCCACGGTCGGAATCGCCTGGTCATCGGTCCATTCGCGTAGTTTTGCGCTCGAATCCTCGCGCGCCCGGATACCTGTCACTACGACCAGAAGCGCGGCGATGCCAGCCAGAACGGCAAAGATGCCCAACTTCCGGCGAGAGACCGGAGAGCTTTGTTCAATGGGCATGCGAAGTCTCCGGTTCGGCGGCGGCTTTGGCGGCTCGCGTCTTGTGTACCATACTAAAAACCACGGGAACAAACATCAGTGTAGCGACGGTGGCGAATATCAGTCCCCCGACCACCGCCCGCCCCAAGGGAGCGTTCTGCTCGCCGCCCTCGCCGAGCGCCAGCGCCATCGGCGTCATGCCGATGATCATCGCCAGCGCCGTCATCAGGACGGGACGAAAACGGACGAAACCTGCCTCGATCGCGGCGGCAATGGGATCGCCCAGTTCCTCATAGCGTTCCCTGGCAAAACTGATCACCAGCACGCTGTTGGCGGTAGCGACCCCCATGCACATGATTGCGCCGGTCAGGGCGGGCACCGACAGCGTGGTCTGGGTCGAAAACAGCATCCAGACGATACCGGCGAGCGCTGATGGCAGCGCGGTGATGATCACGAACGGGTCGGACCAAGACTGGAAGTTCACAACGATTAAGAGGTAGATCAGCACGACCGCCGCCAGCAGGCCGAACAGCAGCCCGGAAAACGCGCTGTTCATGGTCTGCACCTGGCCGAGCAGAACCACCGAGGAGCCCTTCGGCACCTCCTTTGCGGTGTCCGCGATAATGGCCTTCACATCGGCCGCGACAGCGCCGAGATCGCGCCCCTGCGGCGTCGCGTAGATCTGCACCAGCGGCTGGATGTCGTATTGCGAGACCACTGCGCTCGAGGTCGAGCGCTTGATATTGGCGATGCCGCCGAGGATCGGCGGCACCGCGGTATTGCCGGCGGTGATCGGCAGGGTTTCCAGCGCGCTCAAGGAATCGATCTGGAATTGCGGGGTCTGCATGACGATCGAATAAGAAACGCCGTTGTCGGGATTCAAATAATAGGTCGGCGCGATCTGCGCGCTGCCGGCCAGGTTGACGACCAAGCTGTTGGTGACATCGCGTTCGGTCAAGCCGACATATTGCGCGCGCGTGCGGTCGACATCGATATTGAAGCTCGGGTTGTTGGGCGACTGTTGGATGCGCGCATCCGCAATGCCGGGAATCTTGCGAATCCGGCTCAGCAACTTGTTGGCATAGGCGAAATTCGCGTTCACATCGGCGCCGCGCACCTGAAGGTCGATCGGCGCCGGCGCGCCGAAATTCAGGATCTGGCTGACGATGTCGGCCGGCAGGAACGCGAATGTCATCCCCGGAAACGCGCGTGGCAGCTGTTCTCTGAGCGCCTGAACATATTCGTTGGTCGGCCGGTGACCCTCCTTCAGCTTGATCTGGATATCGCCATCCTGCGAACCGATCACGCCGGTGTTGTTGTAGGTCATGTTGATGCCGCTGATCGGCATGCCGATGTTGTCGGCGAGCGTGTCGATCTCGCCCGACGGAATGATCTTGCGGATCGCCTTCTGCACGTCGGCGAACTG
>JAQGKJ010000217.1 GCA_028290165.1 Bradyrhizobium sp.
GAAATTTCCGGACCTCGATATGGTGCTGATCGAATCCGGCGGCGATAATCTCGCCGCTACTTTCTCGCCCGAACTGGCCGACCTTACGATTTACGTCATCGACGTCGCGGCCGGCGACAAGATCCCCTCCAAGGGCGGACCCGGCATTACCCGGTCGGACCTCCTCGTCATCAACAAGATCGACCTCGCGCCGCATGTCGGGGCGTCGCTGGAGAAAATGGATACCGACGCCCGGCGGATGCGCGGCGAACGGCCGTTTGTCATGACCAATCTCAGGAAGAGCGAAGGCCTGGACCGTATCGTTCGCTTTATCGAAGCCAAGGGCGGCCTCAGTCCGCCGGCGCAGGCGAAAGTAAGTTGAACGCATTCGTTAACGCCTGTGGCGCTCAAGCTCGGGCGTTAACACTTGTGGCCGCCGGTCCCGACTAGCCGCCAAAAACATTCGCTGCCCGATGGAACCAAATCGACTTGCTGTGATTAGCACTCTCTGGCCCTCGCCAGGTCAACGTCCTGGCGAGGCGTATTAAGCTTCGCCGTCAACCGCAGTTGCGTAGTAATGATCGCTCCTTTATCCCTGACGGCTGGTTTTCATTCTCTTCGGTTTGTTGCCGCTCCGGCGGACGTCAGATGCTTGCTCTACTTCTTCGCCAACTTCTCATTTCCCGAGTGACCGAGTGGTTCGGCTGGGTTTCATCATCGGCTTTATCGCGCTTATCGGAGTTCTGCTCTCCGGTCTTGCGGCTTATCGCGTCCACGATCAGGAGCTGACGCTTGACGGCATCGCGATGGCCCGCGCGATCGACGTCCACGCCAGTCTGGTTCAGGACCGGCTGACCGAGCGCGAGTTGCTCGCCCGCGTCGCATCGGGCCTGTTCCGCACGCCTTCGGTGATCAAGGCTAATATGCTGCAGCCACTGCGGTCCTCGATCTATGCCTTCAAGACCGATTTCGTGGTGGCGAGCTGGGTCGCGCGGCTCAAGCCGAACGAACTGGACGCGGCGCGCGCAGAACTCGCGAGCGCGGGATTTTCGAACCCGACAATCCGCAACTTCGATGATCAGCCGCTGGATACGCGCGCGCTCAACAAGCCGATCGATGTGTTGATGGACGTCGAGCCCCGCAATCCCGAGACGATGGCTTTCCCGGGCCGCGCCGTCGGCCAGCAACCGATCCTGGGACCGATGCTCGACCGCGCCATGACGGAGGGCAAGCCGATCGCGTCGGACCCGTTGCCGCTGTTGCGCGGAAACGGGCCGATCGGCCTCGTTCTGGCCGCGCCGGTTCTGCAGGAGGGCGCCGCGCAGCCGGCGGGCTTTGTGACGTTCTCCTATGAACTGGCGTCGCTGATGCTGGCGAACGACGATTTCTCGCTGTTCTCCGTCGTGCTGAAAGACCCCCGCGATCCCAATCGCGAGTTGATCGCCAACGATCAGGGCGTCGTAACATCGAGAACGGCATCGCAAGAGGGGCCTGCGCCCTCGATGGTTAGAACGGTGACGTTCGGAGGCCGCGACTGGTCCCTCGGCTATTACGCCAAGACCAACGCGGTGAGGCGCGCCGAGCAGACGGCAGCGGTCGTGGCGGCCATCGGGCTGGCGCTGACCAGCATCGTCTGCGGGCTTTTCGGGTATGTCGCCTACAATAATCTCCGGCTCAGTCGTGAAATCCAGGTCAGGATCGGCTTCGAGCGCCGGCTGACCGCGGTGATCGATGAACTCAATCACCGCGTGAAAAACATCCTCGCGGTGATCCAGTCGATCGTGACCCGCACGCTGCGCCATGGTTCCGATATCGACGTCGCCCGCGAGCTGCTGATCGGCCGCATCCATGCGATGTCGAACGTGGTCTCGCTGCTCAGCGAAAGCCAGTGGCAGGGCGTGAAACTGAAAGGGTTGTTCGAGGCGCGGGCGATACCGCATGCCGAACGCATCGCGGTGAGCGGTCCGGATATCGCCGTCAGCGCGCGGGCCGCCCAGAGCCTGTCGCTATTGTTCTTCGAGCTGGCGTCGCATTCCGACGAGGGGCTGTCGCTGGTCGGCAAGCACCCCCACATCGTCGCGCATTGGGAAGTGACCGGCGAAGATCCCGACACCATCTTTCATTTTCGCTGGGAGGAATTCAACACCAGCGCGGCGACACGCCGCGAGGACTCCGATTTCGGCGTCATCCTGCTCGACCGCGTCGCACCGGAGGCGCTTGGCGGCGTATCGAAGCGGTATTTTACCGACGTGAGTTACGTCTACGAACTGACCGCGCCGATGGTGACCGTCGTCGACATGACGGAACGGGACAGGACCGAACAGTTTTCGATGCCTGCAAAGCCGGGACGGTAGCTACAAATCGGCTTCTTAGGGTGGGCTGAGCGAAGCGAGCCCACCATGGCTGGGCGCGCTGAAAAAAGTTGGTGGGCAAGGCGCAAGAGCGCCTTTTCCCACCCTGCGATTCGGGCTAGCGAAGATCTTGGAAACCGTCATTGCGAGCGTTGGCGAAGCAATCCACACCCACAAAGCAAGACTGGGTTGCTTCGTCGTTCGCTCCTCGCAATGACGGCAAATATAGTCCTACCCGCCGCTGCCGCCGATCACGGCGCGCACCGTTTCATCGGGGCCGAAATCTTCGGCGCCATCGACATAGAGCAGCGCCGAGAGTTTCGATCGCGCGCGGTTGACGCGGCTCTTGATGGTGCCGACCGCGCAGCCGCAGATCGCCGCGGCGTCCTCGTAGGAGAAGCCGGAGGCGCCCACCAGGATCAAGGCTTCGCGCTGGTCCTGCGGAAGCTTGTCGAGCGCGGCGCGGAATTCCTCGAACTCGAGATGCGCGCTTTGCGCCGGCTGAGTCTTCAGGGTCTTCGCATAGCTGCCGTCGGCATCCTCAACCTCCCGGCGCCGCTTGCGATAGTCCGAGCGGAACAGGTTGCGCAGGATCGTGAACAGCCAAGCCGCCAGGTTCGAGCCGGGTTGGAAGGAGTCGATGTTGGCCAGCGCCCGCAGCAACGTCTCCTGCACCAGATCGTCGGCGCGATCGCCATTGCCGCTGAGCGAGATCGCGAACGCACGCAGGCTAGGAACCGACGCCAAGATGTCGTCGCGAAGTGATTCTGTGAGAGGCATTACTCCCCTCCGTCATTTTTATCGCCCGTATTTGCCACTTGGGGATTGGCCTCGGACGCATCAAGCTTCCGGATCAGTTCCGCGAAACGATCCGGCACCCCCTGTCGTACGACATCGTCGTACATGGCGCGGAGTTGGTGGCCGATTCTCGATTGAATTTCGGCGTTCAGGCCCCCTTGCTTGCCCGGTGCCGCATTCTTGCTGGCTTGAGACTTTAAATCTTTCATGACCTGTTCCAAGCTTCCCCGAGAGTTAAGTCATTGTAACTTCAAGAGTTATCTTTTATGAAGTCTTTGCCACAGCGGCATCTGCAAGGGGGCTAATTCAAAGTCTCGATAAAAGTTCCGCGGGCCATGGAACTTTTATCGAGTTCGGGCGTAATCAGACACATCAGGGGGAACCGGGTCGCCCCATGGCATTCTGACCCTAAAGAATGACGGAGTGGGGATGTCCCGATCACAGCTTGTTGCTGAACACTTACCGTTGTTGCGCCGCTACGCCCGCGCATTGACGGGAAACCAGGCGTCGGGCGACGCATATGTCGGAGCCATGCTTGAGGCGCTGCTCCAGGATTCGTCTCTGCTCGATGAGCAGCACGGACCCCGCGCCGGGCTATTTCGGCTGTTCACCCAAATCTGGAACTCGGTCGCGCTCAACGACAATGCCGAAATCGCGACCCTGCCGATGCCGCCGGAGCGGCGGCTTTCGAATATCACCCCGTTGCCGCGCCAGGCCTTCCTGCTGTTGTCGCTGGAAGGCTTTTCCGAGGAGGAGGTGGCGTTCATTCTCGGGACCGACGTTGCCGAGACCCGCAGGCTCGCGGACGCCGCGGGCCGGGAAATGGCTGCGGAGATCGCAACCGATGTGCTGATCATCGAGGACGAGACCTTCATCGCGATGGATCTCGAAAGCCTGGTGAGAAATCTGGGTCACCGCGTGATCGGCGTCGCCCGCACCCACTCCGACGCCGTGGCGCTGGCCAAGAACAAGAAGCCGGGCCTGATCCTCGCCGACATCCAGCTTGCCGACGGCAGCTCCGGCCTGGATGCCGTCAACGAGCTATTGCGGGTGTTCGAGGTCCCGGTGGTGTTCATCACCGCCTACCCCGAGCGCTTCCTGACCGGCGAGCGCCCGGAACCGGCGTTCCTGATCTCAAAACCATTCCAGCCCGCGATGGTTTCGGCCGTCGCCAGCCAGGCGCTGTTCTTCCAGCGCAACTCGCGCAACCGCGCGCCGCGGGCGGCGGCTTCCTGATACGGGAAGCGGTCTGCGTCGAAATAAAAGCCCGGCGCGCTTCGCGGCGCCGGGCTTTTTCATGGGAGCGGGCCGCTCATCCACCTGGCGTTTGCCGGCTGACCAACGAAGGGCTTTGGACAAAAAAGCAGGGCGCGGCTGGCATCACCACAGCCGCGCCCCACATCGCCGGTCAATGGGGCAGGGGGGATAACCGGCTGCCGGAATGACTCTCAGGCCCCCTTGATCGTTCCCGCCCCCTCAAGAAATTTTTGCACACGGTTAAGTGATGACAGTTCAGAGAACCGCCTTGCTCTGTTCGCGTTGTGTCCCTGATCGCCATGGGGCGAGGGATGAGTCCGAACATGTCACAGTCATCCAACGGAATCTCGGTATCCAGGGGAATCCTCGGCGCGATTGCCGTTGCGCTGACGTTCGGCGCCGTCCAGTTCGCATCGGGCCGCGATCTCCCCGGGCGTCAGCAACCGGGCGAGCCCGAAGCCGTCAATCGCGCGGCCAAGGCCGATCGCGCGGCACGCGTGGCAGGACCGGCCATGCAAACACGGACGATTTCGCTTCGGCTGGATGGGCTTTCCGAAACCTCGGTTCTGGTCCGCCTGCCCGTCGCTCAGGAAGCCCGCAACGGTTCTCCAGCCCGCCCCGTGGCGAAATCCTTCGACCGCAAGCTGAGGGTCGCCTGTGAGCCCGTCGTCAGCGTCTTGACCGAAGTCGCCAAGCAGCTGCAGCCCGGCCGCTGCATTACCTAAACATTTAGCTGACTGAGGAGCCAGTAGACGGAATGGGCAGTGTGGCCCAGTTCGTCATGCCCGGCCTTGTGCCGGGCATCCACGTCTTCACACCGCACCAGCAAGAAAGTCGTGGACGGCCGGGACAAGCCACGACAAGCTCAGCCATGACGGGAAGCGAATGAATTCGTCTGCAACTCACTCAGCCGGCGCCTGGTCGCTCGACGGGTTGCGGCTGGCCAGCAATCCCAGTGCCAATCCGCCCACGGCCAGGATCGGGATCAGCTTCTTGATGCCGATCGCGCGGATCACCTGGAGGCCCGCGGCCACCACCATGGGATCGGCGAGCGCGGTTTGCACGGCCGATTTGGTCCTCTCTGCCGCGCGGGCCTCGAGTTGATGCTTGCGCACGATGTAACAGCCCGCCGCGATCACCGCGACGATCAGGAACACGCCGGCCCCCGCCAGACAGGCCTCGATCAGTCCATATCGCTGCAACACAAAGACGAAGGCCGCCGCGCAAAGAAACGAGATCGTGATGAACAGGGCCAAAGCTGCTGCTGCCGCCAGAGATGTCAGCCGCAACGCTGTGCCGGTCGAGGCCTTGAAATCATCGATCATGCGCTGAAACATGTGGAAGGCCTCGTTCAAATAATTCCGACAAACGAACTCACGGCGCCGCGCGCGGCGCCATTCGAATTAGTCAAATCGAGGCGGCCTTGGCGCCTGCCGTCACCGGCGCCACGTCGCGCCGATCAGGAAACCGAGGCCGAGTGCCAGGGCCACGGTCGCGAGCGGGCGCTGGGTGATGACATCCTCCAGCGTTTCTTCAATCGAAGAGGCCGCGTCCTGGGCCGCATCCAACATGGCGCTGCCGCGCTCCGACACGTCGTCGACCGTCGAATCGACATTGGCCCGGGCCTGCTTGTAGCCGCGGCGTGCCTGTTTGCCGGCGGAAGCGGCGAATGTATTGAGCGCGTCGGTGATCTGATCGGTCAGGGCTGAGATATCGTTTTTCACGGCTGCTACATCCTTTTCGAGGCGTTCATTGGTTGCTTTATC
>JAQGKJ010000251.1 GCA_028290165.1 Bradyrhizobium sp.
ACAAAAGCGCTGGCGACGGTTGCCGGGACAAGATAATAGAAAAACAATTCTGCGCGCTTTTCGTGCGCGCACGTTTTCACGCAGCCAGGTCAAAGCTGGAAAGGCTCGGGACGAGCAAATGTTTTCCGCTTTACCCCGGCAGCCCCCCTGAAGCGGACATTGCGCAACACATCGGCATTTGCGTTTTGGTGCCCAACAAGCAGACTCATGCACCGCAGCAATCAGCAATATTATTCAATTCACTAGCGCGGTCGATCTTCAAGGGAGTACCCCGTAATTCCTCTTGCTCTCGCCTTCTGGTTTGCGAAACACTCCGTGCGGGAAGCACTGTCGGTGTGGGGCCGCGGGTATGAGCAAGCCATTTGATCTCGATCGCTATCGGAGATTGTTGGCTGAAGCCAAAGACGAACCGAAGCGATTAGCCCTCATCAGACTTAGGCACGTGTCCTATCGACGTAGTTCAGGGGGTCTTACTCCAGCTTCCGCGCTCGCATTTTTCGTTGATGTCCGAAGGTCGTTGCAGAGTTGTTCGTGGAATTGCTTGTACGCGACCACGAGATTTCGCCGGACGAGGTTTTCGTGAGTGAACGGCTTAGCGACCGTATTATCGAGGAAGCTGGGCGTCGCATTTACGAGTCTCAGCAAGCACGACTTTCGGATCAAACGAGCTTCGCCGCAAAACGGACATGGCGAAGCGAGGACGTACCGATAGAGTTTTGGGACAGTTATCGCGAAGATGCACGGGCAGCGCTTTCACCGACCAGCGTCAGAATACCAACTGCCAAGTACGACAAGGATATTAATTTAGCGGGCACGTAGCGGGTGTCGCTGCAAAACCGTCAGGCAACATCAATGAAAAACATCTTGTTAGCCATCTTTGTTTCGTTGGCTAGCCTGGAACTATTCTCGTTTGTCGCCACGAAATCCGAATTGCTGCTATTCAACGATGCTCCCGAAGTCTATCGGCCGCGAAATTCGGGCTTCGATTGGCGCACGCAAAAGGAGTCGTGGGGTTCCTGGCATAAGCCCAACGCGACAGATAGACATCGCTCGAGCTGTTTTGATGTGCGCTACGATTCCAACGATTTCGGGGCTCGGGATACTTCGTTCAGCTATGTAAAAGAGAAATCACAGCCTCGGTACATTTTACTTGGTGATTCATTCGCCGAGGGTTGGGGTGTCGACATCGAAAACACAGCCCAGGCACAATTGGAGAAATCCCTCGGTATCGACATCTATAATTTTGGTTCCGATGGGTATTTCGGCCCGGTCCAATATTATCTCATCTACCAAAATCTCGCGAAAAAGTTCGACCACGACGGAATTATCTTGTTCTTCCTTCCTGCGAATGACTTCACCGACAACGATTTCCCACTTTGGAAGAGCTGGCAGCCGACGTGGTATCGACCTTATTACAAAAAAACAAACAACGGCCAGTACGATATATTCTATTCAGATTGGGCAGTTAAAAGCGAGCAATATCAGGAAGGACAGCTAAACATCGTCAAACGCTTTCTGCTTCGTTATACCTATAGCGTAAACGCGCTGCGAACCGTCAAATACTTGTTCGGTGATAATTCCATCGAGAAGGGCGGATATAGCGGCTATTACGACGCAACGCTCGCTCAACAGCAAGCCGCAATTTATTTCATCGAAAAGATCGTCACGGAAGCCGAAAACAAGAAGGTGATGATCCTTGTAATTCCAAATCAGGTGGACTTGGCCCGGATACGTTCCGGACGCCCCTACAACGATCAATATTGGTACAAAACGCTCTTGTCCCTGCCAACGGCCAGATCGAATGTCGATGTGATCGACATGGCCGAAAACATGCCGCGCGACTATGACGATCTTTTTCATCGCTGCGACAATCATTGGAATGCACGTGGCAATCTAGCGGCGGCAAGCATCATCGCCGATCGATATCGTGGTTCGCGCAGCCAGACTTCTCGGCTGGGCGGGACGGCTCCAGGCAATCGAGAATGATTACGGCGTCGTAGGTGAATTTAGCTTAGCGGGGCTGGCAACGGTCAAATGAAACAGTCGACACATGAAGTCTTTTCCCGTGAGGAAAAGGTCGTGGCCGGTTCCGACCGCTCGTTCGGGCTGGTCATGGCTGCGGCACTGGCCGCCGTGACTTTGCTGAACGTCTGGCATGCTGGCCGGCTGTGGCCGTGGACCGGCGGATTGGCTGCGCTGTTTCTGGTGACGGGATTGTTGCGGCCCTCGGTCCTCAATCCGCTCAACCGGATTTGGCTGAAGTTCGGACTGCTGCTGCACAGCGTGGTCAACCCCGTTGTGATGGCGTTGCTATTCTACGGCACGGTTTTACCCACCGGGCTGGTCATGCGCATGCTGGGGAAGGATCTGTTGCGGCTCAAACGGCAGCCGGACGCGGCGAGCTACTGGATCGTGCGGCAGCCTCCCGGACCCTCGCCCGAGACCATGAGAGATCAATTCTAAAGGACACAATATGGAACTCGTATCTGAGCTTTGGCGGTTTATGCGCATCCGGCAAAAATTCTGGCTGCTGCCCATCCTGATCATGATGGTGGTATTCGGCGGACTCGTGGTGCTGACCAAGGGCTCCGTGATCGCGCCGTTCATCTATACTCTTTTCTAGACGGTGCGATGCGGATCCTTGGCATTTCTGCCTTCTATCACGACAGCGCCGCCGCGCTGATCGATAACGGCCGGGTCGTCGCCGCGGCGCAGGAGGAGCGCTTTACCCGAAAGAAGCATGACGCCGCGTTTCCACACAACGCCATCGGATATTGTCTTGCAGAGGCAGGCGTCCGGGCTGACGAGCTTGATCATGTCGTGTTCTACGACAAGCCGTTTCTCAAATTTGAAAGGCTGCTGGAGACCTACATCGCGCTGGCGCCGCGCGGGTTCCGGTCGTTCAAGATGTCGATCCCGCTCTGGTTGCGCGAGAAATTGTTCCAGAAGGGGCTGCTGCGCGACGAGCTCGGAAAATTCTCCGAGGATTTCGACAATGGCCGGCTGTTGTTTTGCGAGCATCATCTGAGCCACGCAGCTTCGGCGTTCTACCCCTCGCCGTTCGAGCACGCAGCCGTGCTCACCATGGATGGCGTCGGCGAATGGGCGACGACGTCGGCGGCCGTCGGCAGCGGCAATCGCCTCGAGATTTTCCAGGAGATTCATTTTCCGCATTCGCTCGGACTGCTTTATTCGGCCGCTACCTATTACACCGGCTTCAAGGTCAACTCCGGCGAATACAAGGTTATGGGGCTCGCCCCCTACGGCGAGCCGAAATACGCCAAGCTCATTCTCGACAACCTGGTCGATCTGAAACCGGACGGCTCGTTCCGGCTCGACATGTCCTACTTCGATTACTGCACCGGATTCACCATGACCAACGAGCGCTTTGCCGAATTGTTCGGTCAGCCGGTGCGAAGTCCGGATCAGCTGCTGACGGCATTTCATATGGACGTCGCAGCCTCGATCCAGTCGGTGCTCGATGAGGCCGTGCTGCGGATGACGCGCAGCCTCGCCAGGCAGACCGGTTCGCGCAACCTTTGCCTCGCCGGCGGCGTGGCGCTCAATTGCGTCGCCAATGGAAAGGTCTTGCGGGACGGCCGCTTCGAGAACATCTGGATTCAGCCGGCCGCGGGCGACGCCGGCGGAGCGGTGGGAGCAGCGCTTGCGGCCTACCATCTCTTTAAAGAGCAGCCGCGCGAAACCAATGGCGGGGACGGAATGTCCGGTGCGTTTCTCGGTCCGAGCTTTCCTCAAACGGAAATCGAGCGAAGATTGACGGCAGCGGGGGCAAGCTTCGCCGTCCTCGGCGAGGACGAGATGGTCGAGACGACGGCTCAGGCCCTTTCCGGGCAGAAAGCCGTGGGCTGGTTTCAGGGGCGTATGGAATTCGGTCCGCGCTCGCTCGGCGCGCGCTCGATCCTGGGGGATCCGCGTTCGCCCGGCATGCAGAAGAACCTCAATCTGAAGGTCAAATACCGGGAGAGCTTTCGTCCCTTTGCGCCGGCGGTGCTGCGCGAAGACGTCGCGGAGTGGTTCGACCACGCCTCTGACAGCCCGTATATGCTGATCGTCGCCGATGTCAGGGAAGACAAGCGTCGCCAGATGACGGCAGAAGAACAGGCACTGTTCGGGATCGAAAAGCTCA
>JAQGKJ010000282.1 GCA_028290165.1 Bradyrhizobium sp.
CGGCGTCACCACGATCTTGTGGACGCCGAAGAAGCTGCGCACGGTGTCGACCCGGCCGTCGTCGGACGGATAGACCCGGATCAGCACCAGCGCCAGCGTAACGATGGCCGCGAGTTTCCAGCGATCCGCCCTGAGCAGGATCACCAGCATCACCGCTGTGATCGCGACCGCGCTAACCACGTAGACCATGTGATCGTTGAACCAGCCAAACACCTTGCCGCTGCCGAACGCCGGCGCGATCAACGCCACCGCGAGCGTGGCGAGAAGCGGCCAGTACCAGCGGCTCCAGCGGGCAAGACGCTCGTCAGCGCCGGCGGGCCGGCACAGCGCCGCCAGCGCCACCAGGATCGGGTATTCCGCGATCCAGGAAAATGTGTAGGGCGCGATCAGGCCGGCAAACAAGCCGCCGACCATGCCGCCGAACGACAACGCGACATAGAAGCCGGTGAGATATTTCGCGGCCGGACGGGTGCGCGCCAGTTCGCCGTGACACGCCATGGCAATGATGAAGAAACAAGCGAGGTGTCCGCCGAGCGTCAGCAGCAGGTTCTGCTCGCCGCCGACCGCGAGCAGCACGATCACGCCGGCGATCGCCAGCGGCTGGGCTATCAGCATCCATTTGTGCGGCAGCAGCGGGCGCGACTGGAACACCAGCACCCAGGTCAAAAGATAGAGCGACAGCGGCAGCTCCCAGAGCAATGGCGCCGCCTCGAGATCGGTGGAAATATGCGCTGTCACCGCGATCAGCAGGCCCGACGGGACGGCTGCGAGAAATATCCAGCGCGCGCGCAATCTCCACGGCGGCGGCGGCGCGTCGGTTTCTTCCGCGGGCATATCGACACCAGCCTTCGCCGGCGAGCGCAGCAACAGCATGCCGCAGGCGGCGATCAGGACAATCAACAGGCCATAGCCGGCGGTCCAGATCAGGTTTTGCGTGCGCAGCGTGAACATCGGCTCCAGCAGCACCGGATAGGACAACAGCGCCAGGAAACTGCCGATATTCGAGGAGGCGTAGAGGAAGTAAGGGTCGGGGCCATTGGGATGGCCGGTTCGAACGAACCAGGCCTGCAGCAGCGGGTTGTTGGCGGCGAGCGCGAAGAACGGCAGCCCGATCGAGACCGCGAACAGGCCGAGCAGCCAGAACGCATAGCCCGATGTCGGCGGCTCGCCCCATCCGCTCGCGATCGATAGCGGCAGGGTCAGCAACGCCACCACCAGCAGCGCCAGATGCACCGCCACCGGAATCCAGCGCGCGCGGATTTGCATCAGGTAATGCGCATAGGCATAGCCGCCGAGCAGCAGCGACTGAAAGAACACCATCGCCACCGACCACACCGCCGGCGAACCGCCGAGCCGCGGCAGCACCATTTTGGTGAACAGCGGCTGCACCGAGAACAGCAACAACGCGCTGACAAAGATGGCCGCCGTGTAGACGACCAGCACCAGCCGGTTTCGGCTCGCGGAAGGCCGGTCCGCGGCGGCGGACGGATCAGGTGAAGTCATGAAAACTCCGGCTCGAACCCGGCGGGCGCCGGGGTTCCGGCCAAGCGCACGCCGGAACGGGGCAATGGAGCATAGTGCAGCGCGGCAGGCAATGCGGGGCACGGACCCGCGATCGTCACTTGACGCTGGGCTGACAGTCACATCTTCGCTAAGGATTAAACCAATCAAACCTTCTTGAAGCAACCATGACAGAGACGGACGTTGTCATCATCGGCGCCGGGCATAACGGCCTCGCCTGCGCGGCCTATCTGGCGATGGCGGGCTTGCGCGTGAAGGTCGTCGAGCGCCGCAAGGTCGTGGGCGGTGCCGCGGTCACAGAGGAATTCCATCCCGGCTTTCGCAATTCGGTCGCGGCCTACACCGTCAGCCTGCTCAATCCGCAGATCATTGCCGATCTAGGGCTCAGCGATCACGGCCTGAAAATTGTCGAACGCCGCGCCCAGAACTTTCTGCCCGCCCCCGATGGCAGCTATTTGCTGACCGGCGAAGGCCGCACCCGGCAATCCCTGGCAAAACTCAGCGAACGCGACGCTGATAGGATCGATGCATTCAACCGAGAGCTTGAGGAAATCGCCGACGTGCTGCGCGCATTCGTGTTGCGCGCGCCGCCGAACCTCGTGGAGGGATTTGGCACTGGCGCAATCCGCGAAGCCGTGAACGCGCTGGGCGCCGCCAACATCCTGCGAAAACTTTCTCTGGAGCAGCAGCGCTCGCTGCTCGACCTGTTCACGCGCTCGGCCGGCGAGATGCTGGACGACGCCTTCGAGAGCGATCTGGTAAAGGCGCTTTACGGCTTCGACGCCATCGTCGGCAATTACGCCAGCCCCTACGCAGCAGGTTCGGCTTACGTGATGCTGCATCATGCATTCGGCGAGGTGAACGGCAAGAAGGGCGTCTGGGGCCACGCCATCGGCGGCATGGGTGCGATCACGCAGGCGATGGCAGGTGCCGCACGCGGACATGGCGTCGAGATCGAGTTGGACGCCGGCGTGCGCGAGGTGATCGTCGAACGCGGCCGTGTCGTCGGCATCGTCCTCGACAATGACAAAACCATCCGCGCCAAATATGTCGCCTCCAGCGTCAACCCCAAACTGCTCTATACGCGGCTGTTGCCGGCGGATGCACTGCCTGCGGAATTTCTTGCTCGCATCAAAAACTGGCGCAACGGCTCCGGCACGTTCCGCATGAATGTCGCGCTTAGCGCCCTGCCCTCGTTCACGGCGCTGCCGGGCGCAGGCGATCATCTCACCGCCGGCATCATCCTCGGCCCGAGTCTTGCGTATATGGACCGCGCCTGGCAGGACGCGCGGACGCATGGCTGGAGCCGCGAACCCGTCGTGGAGGTACTGATCCCCTCGACGCTGGACGATACGCTGTGCCCGCCCGGCCAGCATGTCGCCAGCCTGTTCTGCCAGCACGTCGCGCCGCAATTGCCGGACGGACGATCATGGGACGACCACCGCGACGAGGTCGCCGACCTCATGATCGCGACGGTCGACAAATACGCGCCGGGTTTTACATCGAGCGTGATCGGCCGCCAGATCCTGTCGCCGCTCGACCTGGAGCGGCAATTTGGCCTCCTCGGCGGCGACATCTTTCATGGCGCGCTGACGCTCAATCAATTGTTCTCGGCGCGGCCGATGCTCGGCCATGCCGATTATCGCGGGCCCCTGAAGGGCCTTTATCATTGCGGAAGCGGCGCCCACCCCGGCGGCGGCGTCACCGGCGCGCCCGGCCACAACGCCGCGCGGGTGATCCTCGGGGATCACCGGGCGTTGTTTCGGTAAGCGCGTCGGCGGGATGGGCGCGTCAGAGGGCCGCGTGGATCGACTTGCAATGCGCGACAAGGTTTTGCTTGGACATGACACATTCCTTTAGCGGCGTGTCGATGTCATAGAAATAAATGTTGGCGATGAATCCATAGAGCGCCGCATCGATGCTGCCAGGCTTCGCGCCGAACATGTATCCGCTGCCGGGAAGCAGGTTCGCAAGAACATTGAGATCGGCGATGCCCCGGGCATAGGCCTCGGCAGGCTCGTAGCGTCCGATGCCCTGAAAGTGGTAGCGCTTGAAATTGAATTCCCGCGCCGTCTCCATCGCTTCCGCAGTGACGCTCGGATGGGTGCGGAGAATCGCATCTCGAAAGAGCGGCCAGAACCGATCGTCCTTCCAGCGCGAGAACGACATCACCCAGTAGAGATCATCGAGCGTTCGCCTGATGAGGAGGTGGGTGTCCCGTTGCGCCGGCGTCAATCCGTCATCGACCGTGAGCGCGTATTTACGGGTCAAATGGCTGATGATCGCATCGCTGTCGCCGACGGTCGCATCGTCGTCGACCACATAAGGCAACTGACCGCGCGGCGCCTTTGATGCGTCGAAGATATGTTCATGCCGGAACGGAACTTTGGACAGCTTCAGAAAGGCGTAGACCTTCAGGCCAAATGGGTTGTTGTCAGCAACGCCGCACAGGTCCGGGTAGGAAAACAGGGTCAGCATATGATGTCCTGCGGTAAAGTAAACGGCCCGCGGCAATCGCTGCAAAAGCCCGGCTTTGCAAGCCTACACTATCGCCGCCGGTGTGAAGGGGGTTTTGTCGCTGCGGCTTCGGCGCATCCGAAGGATGGGAGGTTGATGAAATGGAACTGTTCATATTTGCGCGGTTTCATGCCCGCGAAGGCCAGGAAGGCCCCATCGTCGAGGCGCTGCGCGCGGTCAGCGGCCCCACACGGCAGGAACAAGGCTGCGTCTTCCAACAGGCCTATCGCTCGATGCGCGATTCCCGGCTGTTCTACGTCCACTCCCGTTGGCGGGATGAGCAGGCGTTCGAGCTCCACGCCAAATTGCCGCACACCGTTCGTTTCATTGAGAGGATGCAGACGCTGATTGATCATCCGCTGGAGGTGGCACGCACGCTCCCGCTGGACTAACTGGCAACCCGGTGGATAAATTGTGGAAAACAGGTTG
>JAQGKJ010000305.1 GCA_028290165.1 Bradyrhizobium sp.
ACCGGCGCAGAAATAGCCGCCGGTGCCGGTGAAGACCGCAACCGAGGCTTCCGCGTCGGCATCAAAAGACCTGAACGCATCGAACAGTTTTCGCGCGGTCGCGCCGTCGACGGCGTTACGGCAATGCGGACGATTGATGGAGACGATGGTCACCGGTCCATCGCGTTCGACAAGCACGGCATCGGCCTCGGTCATTTTCAGTGCTCCCGTTGTTTTTTCTTGGTCGTCATTCCGGGTTCGATGTTTGGCATCGCCCCGGAATGACGGTGTCAGATGCCGAGTTCTCTCCCCGTCATACGGCGATAGGCCTCGAGATAGCGCTTGCTGGTGGCGTCGACGACGGCGGCCGGCAAGGGCGGAGCCGGCGCCTCGCCGTTCCAGCGGCCGGCGCGGCGCTCGGCGTCGAGATAATCGCGCAGCGGCTGCTTGTCGAAACTCGGCTGCGGCTGGCCGGGCGTGTAGGCATCCGCCGCCCAGAACCGCGAGCTGTCGGGGGTCATCACCTCGTCGATCAGAATGATGTGGCCGTCTTTATCCCTGCCGAATTCGAACTTGGTGTCGGCGATGATGATGCCCTGGTCGCGGGCGAGCTTCTCGCCGAGCGTATAGACGGCGCGGGTCATGCTCTCGAGCGTATAGGTCACTTCCTCGCCGAGGATCTCGCGCATCCCCGCGATCGTGATGTTCTCATCGTGGCCAGTTTCGGCCTTGGTCGCCGGACTGAAGATTGCAGGCTCTAGTTTTGCGCTTTCGAGCAGGCCGGGCGGCAGCTTTTCGCCGGCGAGCGTGCCTTGGGCTGCATATTCCTTCCACGCCGAGCCCGAGAGATAACCGCGGATCACGCATTCGATCGGAAACACGCTCGTGCGCCTGCACAGCATCGCACGACCGGCGAGCGAGGCGCGATGTCCCTGCAGCGCAGGCACTTCCTGGATGATGGCGTCCGCGTCGGCGCTGATCATGTGATGATGCACCACGCCTTCGAGTTCGTTGAACCACCACGCGCTGATCTGGGTCAGCACCGTGCCCTTCATCGGGATGGTCTCGGCCATCACGACGTCGAAGGCGCTGATGCGGTCGGTGGTCACGAGCAGCACGCGGTCGCGGCCTGCGTCGTAGATATCGCGGACCTTGCCGCGCCCGATCCGGGGAAGAGGGAGGTCGCTGGCGAGCATGGTGGTCATGGGCAGACTTTCAAACGCGGAATGGTCGCGCACACGCGCGAGCGGCAGACGATACGGAGGGGATAGCTTACTCCGGTAGCGGAATGAACTCGTGTTCGTTGGGAACGGCGGCGAAGCGGCCGGTTTTCCAGTCCTGTTTTGCCTGCTCGATCCGCTCTTTACTGGAAGAGACGAAGTTCCACCAGATATGGCGCGGGCCTTCCAGCGCGTCGCCGCCGAGGAACATCATCCGCACCGGCGTTATCGTCTTGACCGTGATGCGATCGCCGGGCCGGAAGATCAAAAGCCGCGGCCCCTCGAAGCGATCGCTCGATATCTCGACCTCGCCGTCGACCAGATAGATGGCGCGCTCCTCATGATCGGGGTCGAGCGGCACGCTGACGTCTTGCTCTGCGGTCACCTCGGTATAGAACCACGGCGACACCATCGCGACCGGCGATTTCGCGCCGAACGAGCTGCCGGCAATGACGCGCGCGGTAAAGCCGCGGTCCTGCACGACAGGCAGATCGGCGGCAGCGTAATGCTGAAACGATGGCGCGATTTCTTCTGACCGCACGGGCAGTGCGATCCAGCTCTGCAGGCCCAGCATCTTCTGGCCGTCGCGGCGCTGTGTATCGGGCGTCCGCTCGGAATGGGCGATGCCACGCCCCGCCGTCATCAGGTTCATCGCGCCGGGCTGGATCTCCTGGATGTTGCCCTCGCTGTCGCGGTGCATGATAGAGCCGTCGAACAGATAGGTGACGGTTGCGAGCCCGATATGCGGATGCGGGCGCACGTCCATGCCCTTGCCGGACACGAACTGCACCGGCCCGAAATGATCGAAGAAAATGAACGGGCCGACCATCTGCCGCTTGCCGTGCGGCAGCGCCCGGCGCACCTGGAATCCATCGCCGAGATCGCGGGTGCGCGGCACGATGACCAGTTCCAGCGCGTCGCAGGATTTTATATCGCCCAGTACGGGATCGTTGTCGGGAAGCCAGCTCATGGGATCTCCTTCATTTTTGCTGACGCTCGCACAGCCGTTTGAGGTGCGCGCATTCGCGCGCGTCTCGAAGGATGGCAACGCGCACCGTCTTCTGTCATCCTTCGAGGCTCGCTGCCGCTCGCACCTCCAGCGATAACGGCGAAGCCGTTACGAAGGGATGACGACGATGTTACCCCCACTGAAGCCCGGCGTCACGCTCGCCCAGCCCGAAGGTCCCGTCATCGAGACCGAGCGCTTGAAACTGCGGCGATGGTGCGGCGCCGATATCGCGCCGAACACGGCGATGCTGGCCGACCCCGGGACCGCGCGGTTTATCGCCGTCGATGGCAAGCCCGTCACCAGCGAGTTGGCGGGATGGCGCAATGCCGCCGTGATGGCCGGGCACTGGGTGCTGCATGGGGTGGGCATGTTTGTGGTCGAGGAAAAAGCCACCGGCAACTATGTCGGCCGAGTTGGGCCGTGGTTTCCGCCGGGCTGGCCGGGTTTTGAGGTTGGCTGGGGTATTGCGCGCGATTTTCGCGGCAAGGGTTATGCGGTCGAGGCGGCGCGGGCGGCGATCGACTGGTCGTTTGCGACCTTCGAACTCGATGAAATCATGCACTGCATCGATTGCGAAAACACCCCATCGCAGGCGGTGGCGCGCCGGCTCGGGGCCGCAAAGGGCCGCGAGATCGACCTGTTCGGCCATGTCGCGGATGTCTGGGTGACGCGGCGTGATGCCTGGAAGGCTCAACGCAAGGCATAAACGCCTGCGCGGCCTACTGCCGCCCCAGCTCTATCGCTTTCGCGACGCGGTCGAACCGCTCCAGTGACAGGATCGCATCCGCCAGCTGATCGGCGCGGCCGTTCAGCACCGGGCGGGCGAGGGTCAAGAATTTCTGCGCCATCGCCTGCGCATCGGGAAACGAATTCGGCTCGCCCGAAGGATCTGGATAGAGCCGTTCGTGCACGCCGTCGTCAGTGGTAATGCTGACGCGTGCGCCGAAGGGATGGCTGCGGCCGACCTCGAGCCGATCGTCCTGCACCACGTCGAACTTGTCGGCGAGCGCGTCGACCGCGGCGTCGCCGAGCCGGTCGTAATCGTCCCAGCCGAAGCGGCCCTGGTCGAGCGCGACGGCACCTGTGAAGAACATCGAGAACTGCCCGCCGACGATCGAGGTCGGATGGCGCTTGGTGGCGGCGTCGCCGGTCAGCGTAATGCCGTTGCGGTGCAGCCCGATCTCGACGCGCTTGATCTGGTCCGGCGTCAGATTGTGCTCGCGACGCATCGCGATCAGCGCGTCCAGGGCTGCATGGGTATAGCGGCAGCTCGGATAGGGTTTTACGCCGATCTTCATGGTCTCGTAGATCTTGCCGAGGTCTGCTACCGCCTTGTCGGGGTGGGCATTGTCGCTGTAGCCGACCAACAGGCCGTGCTTGCCCTCGATCGATTCGGTCGCGCCGACAAAGTTGTTGCGCGCCAGCGTCGCCGCGATCACGCCGTTCATCGCAGCCGCCCCGACCTGATAGCGCTTGTTCCAGGCGCCGTTGACCAAAAACTGCAGCGAGCCCGCGGCCTGGCTGCCGGAGACGCCGAAGGCTGCGATGATCTGGTCTTTCGACAGCCCGAACAGTTTTGCCGCGGCTGCCGCGGCGCCATAGGTTCCCGCGGTGGCGGTCGGATGAAAGCCGCGCGCATAGTGCGAGGTGGGGTCGAGCGCGTTGCCGAGCCGGCAGCACACTTCGTAGCCCGCGACGATGGCGGTGAGCACCTCGCGGCCGGATGCGCCGACGAGTTCGCCGACCGCGAAGGCGGCCGGCACCACTGGCGCGCTCGCATGCAGCGAGGAGTCCGCATGGGTGTCGTCGAAATCAAGCGAATGGCCGAGCGCGCCGTTGAGCAGCGCCGCTACCGCCGGCGTCCAGGTTTTGCTGTCGCCGAACACAGTCGATTCGCCCTTGCCGTCGAGCGCCAGCGCTTCCAGCATTTTCAAAAGCGAAGGCGTCGATTCCGCGTCGCGCCGCGCCCGGATGGCGCTGCCGAGAAAATCCAGCGTCAGCACCTTGGCGCGCGCCAGCACCTCTTGCGGGATGTCTTCGAATTTCAGATTTGCAACATAGGCGGCGAGCGTTGCGGTCTCATTGGCCATTTTGTTTCCTCGCTGTTGTTGCACAGGGTAGGCGGGCTGATTTCGGGTTTCAAGCCGCCAGCCGGCAGCGGGCAGCAGCCATGCCCGATGTCGGTTATAATGGGTCCGTAACGTTCCGGAACGAGGCGCATGACCTCTGACATGACCGACCTTCTGAAGCGCCTGTCCGCCCTGATGCGGTCCCGAAAGGCGCAACTGGCCCTGGCCTTCAGGGTTACCCTGGCGGCCGCCGGCGCGTACGTGATCGCGACGGCGTTACATCTGTTGCTGCCGCTATGGGCCGTGCTGACGTCGCTCATTGTCACCCAGATGAGCGTCGGCCGGTCGCTGAAGGCGACCCGCGACTATATGTTCGGGACAGTGGGCGGCGCGATCTATGGCGGCGCCATCGCGGTGCTGATTCCGCATTCCGGCGAGGCCGAGCTGCTGGTGTTGCTGGTGCTGGCGGTGGCGCCACTGGCCTTTGTCGCGGCCATCAATCCCAGTCTGAATGCCGCCACGGTCACCGCCGTGATCGTGCTGCTGGTTCCGGCCTTGAATCACGCCAGCCCCATCGGTTCCGCGATCGATCGCGTGATGGAGGTCATGGTCGGCGCCTTCACCGGGCTCGTGGTGTCCTTCTTCGTGCTGCCGTCGCGGGCGCACCGCCAGATTCGCAGCGGCGCCGCGCGGACGCTGGAGTTGATCGCAGCGGCGCTCGGCGAATTGCTGGCGGGCCTGATGCGGGGGCTCGACAACGACGCCCTGCATCGACTTCAGGATGGCATCGGCCAGGCGCTGGTCGGATTGAATGAGATCGGCGCGGAAGCGGAGCGCGAGCGCGCGGCGCATCTGGCCTCGGGGCCTGACACCGGCCCGCTGCTGCGGACCATCTTGCGGCTGCGCCACGACCTCGTGATGATCGGGCGGGCGAGCGCGGCGCCGCTGCTGTCCGATCTGCAGGCGCGGCTGGCGGCGCCGTTGGCCAAAGTCAGGGATGCGCTCGTCGTCTATCTGCGCTCCGCCGCCGTGGCGTTGCGAACCGCTGCGCCTTCTCCGCCGACCTCGCCGGTCGATGCCGCGATGCACGACTATGCCGCGGAAGTCGAGGCGCTGCGCCGCGAGGGCCTGACGCGCGGCCTGCCAGTCGACGTCACGGAGCGATTTTTCGCGCTTTGCTTTGCGCTGGAGCAGATGCGGCAGAACCTGAAAGACCTGGAACGCTGCATCAATGATTGGTCGAACAAGCCGAACTAGGCCGCGCGGCGGGTCAGGCCCCTGGCTTGCATCCGCCAGATCAGGAGCTCGATGCGGTCCTGCCCGAAAAACGGCTCGTTCTCGAACACGAAGGTCGGCACGCCCCAATGGCCGGAAGCCGCATGGGCCTTTTCGTTGTCGGCGATGATCGCTTCATAGCGATCGGGGTCGGCTGCTATCGCCGCGTCCATCGCGGCCAGATCGAACCCGGCCGCCGCCGCGGCGTTGGCGAGATGATCGCCCTCGTTCCACCCTTTGACCGTGCCATCCCACAGCACGCGGCTGATCGCATCGACAAAGGCCAGCGAGCGGCCCCCGAGCTGCGCGGTGGCGCCGAGCCGCGTCAGGCGGTGGATATAGGGCTGATGCTCCGCCACATCGAGCGT
>JAQGKJ010000341.1 GCA_028290165.1 Bradyrhizobium sp.
GCGACGTTGAGCTTCTGCCACGCTTCAAGGTCGGTCCGGATCACGACCGCGATTTTGGTGTCGAATTGCATGATGTTTTTCCATTGTCATTCCGAGACGCCGCGCGGCGGCGAACCCGGAATTTCGAGATTCCGGGTTCGCGCTTTCGCGCGCCACGGAATGACGAGTGATAAAATTCAGCCCTTGGCGTCGCAGGCCCAGGCGCGGATCACGCATTCCTTGCCGCCGAATTCGTAGCATTTGCGGGTCGCCGTATTCAGCGAGCTCGATATATGGGGTTTTATCGCGTAGGCGTGGGCGCCGCAGGGGTTGGCCATGTCGATCGCCAGCGCCGCGCAGGCACGCTTCATGGTGACCGCGGTGCAGTCGCCCTTGCACTGTTTCAGCGCCGCGGCGCGGGCCGCATTCTCGCCCGCATAGTCGAAGGCCTGGCCGTAGGCACCGCATTTGCCGATCGCGAAGGCGCCCGCCGCCCAGGTTTGCGTGACGAAGCGCGATGTGCCGATCGCCAAGGTCAACGCAAGAATGAACAGCGCACGGCGCTGCGCAAAGGCAGTCGAAACGATCAAAATCCCCTCCCCCGAGGCCGGTCCGGCGTAAATCTACGGAGAGGACGTTTCAACTTGGTGAACGAGAGGTTGAAAATGGATCTTTACGAGCCGGTAACGCGCTCACCCCCGCTGCGCGGCCTCGAGCGCCTGGGGGGTGTCGATGTCGAGAAAGGCACCATGGCCGTCGACCGGCACTTCCGCCACCGCCTCGCTGTGCCGCGCGATCAGATGGCGCGCGCCAATGTCGCCGTCGAGCGCCATCAACTCGTTGAAGAAACGCCGCGACCACAAGACCGGATTGCCGCGCCTGTTATCGCTGACGGGCACCGCGATCAGATGACCGCGGTCCGGCGCGAAGGCTTCGATCAGCCGGTCGATCAGATGCGCCGATATCAGCGGCATATCCCCCAGACAAATCACCGCGCCGTCGGCATTTTGAGGCACCGCCGATATGCCGGCCTTGACCGAGCTGGCGAGGCCTTCGGCGAAATCCGGATTGCGCAAGAATTTTACCTTCAGGCCTTGCAAGGCCTTCTCGACCTGCTCGGCCTGATGGCCGGTGACGACGATCACGCCCTGCGCCTTCGAGGCCAGCGCCTGCTCCGTCACGATCCGGACCAACGGCTTGCCGTTGAGTTCGGCGAGAAGCTTGTTGGGACCGCCCATCCGGGTCGAGCGGCCGGCGGCGAGAATGATCGCGGCGACATTGCGGTTGCTGTCGCTGGCAAGGCTCTCGCGCGGCTGCGGCCGCGTCACGATTTCCATCAGGAGCCCGCCGACGCCCATGCCGGTGAGCTCGGCGCGCGTCACCTTCAGACCCGCCAGCAGGCGCATCAGCACCCAATCAAATCCGTTCTCGACCGGCGAGCGCGCGCAACCCGGCGCGCCCAGCACCGGCACACCTTCGGCGCTGCCGATCAAGAGCAGGTTGCCGGGATCGACCGGCATCCCAAAATGCTCGATGGCGCCGCCGATGCCTGTAATGGCCGCCGGAATCACATCGCGCCGGTCGGCAATCGCGGACGCCCCGAACACGATCACGAGTTCCGCGCCGAGCCCGAGCAATTCCTTGATCGCGGCCGAAAGCGCGGCTTCGTCATGCGGCACGCGGCGTTCGGCGATGATGGTGGCGCCGGCGGGGGCGAGCCGCTCCGAAGTGACCCGCAACGTCTTCTCCACCACCTTCGGCGCCAGCCCCGGCAGCAGGGTCGAGACGATGCCGACGCGCTTTATGACGTAGGGTGCGATCCGCAGCGCGCTGCCGCTGGCGGCGGCCACCGCGGCATCGCGCAGTTTTGCTTCGACCCCGAACGGAATGAGTTTTACCGTCGCGACCATCTCGCCCTCGACCACCGGCTTGTAGGCAGCGAGTGTTGCAAATGTGATGGCTTCATCGACGCCGTTGATGCGATCAACCTTCGCGCGATCCACCACCAGTACGCCGGCTCTGGCCGCGAACAGATTGGCGCGGCCGGTGAAGGCGCGCTCGACGTTGATGCCCTCGCCGGCGACGGCCTGCGCGAGGCTGGCGGCGGCGGCGTCTTCGGAGATGTCGCCGTCTTCGAGCCGGACCACGACGATTTCCTTGACCCCAGCGCGCGTCAGCGCCTCGACCTCGGCGTGACCGATCGTGGTGCCCTTCTTCAGCACCAGCGAACCCCGGCGCAAAGTGTGGACGGTGACGCCGCCGATCGCCTCCATCGGACTGGCGGGACCGAATTTCATGCGGCGGCCTCTTTTTCTTTCGGCAACCGCAACTGCGCGGTGATCTCGGCCATGATCGCGACCGCGATCTCGGACGGCGACACCGCGCCGATCGGCAGGCCAATCGGCGCGTGAATCCGCGCGATATCGCTATCCCGCGCGCCCTGCGCCTTCAGCCGTTCGCCGCGTTTGGCATGGGTCTTTCGCGAGCCCAGCGCGCCGATATAGAAGCAGTCGCGCTGGAACGCGTGCAGCAGCGCCGGATCGTCGATCTTGGGATCGTGCGTCAGCGCCACGAACGCCGTGTAGTGATCGACATTGAGCGGCGGCAGCGCCACGTCGGGCCATTCCGCTACCAGGGGCACATCCGGAAACCGCTCGGGGCTGGCAAAGGCGGTGCGCGGATCGACGACGGTTACGTCGTAGTCCAGCGAGCGCGCCAGCGGCGCGAGCGCCTGGCTGATATGGACCGCGCCGACGATGACAAGCTTGGCGGTCGGCGCATAGACGTTGAGGAAGAGTTTTTTGCCGCCGGCCTCGATCATGCCGCTCTTGCCCATCCGCAACTGTCTTGTCAGTTCGGCGCGCAAGGGATCGGCGGCGATATCGGCGGCCTTGACGAGCCGCTGTTCGCCATTTTCGGTATCGGTGACGAGAATAACCGGCCGCCGCGCGGCGCGCTCGGTATTGAGCTCGTTGAGCGTCGCAAGCTTCACGATTGGCCGACTTTCTCGACGAACACCCGGATGGTGCCGCCGCAGGACAGGCCGACATTCCACGCGGTCTCGTCGGCGACGCCAAACTCCAGCATCTTCGGCTTGCCGCTGGCGATCACGTCGAGTGCTTCGGTGACAACCGCGCCCTCGACGCAGCCGCCGGAGACCGAGCCTAGAAACGTGCCGTCATCGTTGATCACAAGGCTCGAACCCGCGGGCCGCGGCGCCGAGCCCCAGGTTTCGACCACGGTCGCCAGCGCCACGCCGTGGCCGGCCTTCTGCCAGTCCTCAGCGGCCTTGAGAATGTCCTGGTCGCGATTGAGCATGGAAAACCTCTTTCAGGCTGCGGAGCGGATCAGGCTGCGGTGATGCGGCGGCGGCAGGGAGGAAAGGGCCGCGATCAGCCCCTCGATTGAACTCAAATTATGTACCGGGCGGAATTCGTCAACGTGCGGCAGCATCATTTTGATGCCCTGGGCCTTGGCCTCGAAGCCGCCATAGCGCAAGAGCGGGTTGAGCCAGATCAGGCGCCGGCAGGATCGATGCAGCCGGTCCATCTCGAACGCCAGTTTTGCATCCGCCTCGCGCTCCAGCCCGTCGGAGATCAGAAGCACGATGGCGCCCTGCCCCAGTACCCGCCGGCCCCACCATTTGTTGAAGGTATGCAGCGAGGTAGCAATCCGGGTGCCGCCGGCCCAGTCTTCCACCGTCGACGAACAGCGCGCCAGCGCCTCGTCTGGATCGCGCGCCCGCAACGCCCGCGTCACATTGGTCAGCCGCGTGCCGAACAGGAACACCGACACGCGCTTGCGCGCATCGGTGATGGCATGCAGGTAATGCAGGAACAGCCGCGTATATTCG
>JAQGKJ010000343.1 GCA_028290165.1 Bradyrhizobium sp.
TTCAGGACGGCGGCGGGATCGGCGGTGAAGGCGTTGCGGCGGTTGATGCCGGCATTGTTGACCAGGATCGAGACCGGCCCGACCGTGCCGGCGACCTGCTTTGCAACAGCGATGCAGTCCTCGCGGCGGGTGACGTCGAGCACGAAGCTCTCCGCTTGGCCGCCTGAATGGCGAATTTCCTCAGCCGCCTCAGTCGCTGTCTTCTCATTGATGTCGAGCAGCACCACCCGCGCGCCCTCGCGCGCAAAACCCGCCGCGATCGCGCGGCCGATGCCGGAGCCCGCGCCGGTGACGACGGCGATGTGGTTGTCGAGAAGGGACATGGCGTTTCCTCATGTTTTGGTTTTTGCAGGGCCGCTTCGGCGCCAGCGTAATCGGCAGTTTGGCCCCGATAAAGAGCGGCTTGCGGCCTTGCGCTTCCGACCGCCCTTCGCGAATACGCTTTGCCGATCCGGCGCATCGGCTAGACTGGCCACGGCGCGACTCAGGGTCTGCTTCGGGTCGCCTTTTCGCAGCATCGCAGGGGACGACCGTACCATGAAGATATCATTCGCCATTCAGGCGGCTCTGGCCGCGCTGACGGCTTTCGCCGGCGTCTCGCTGTCCTCGGCGGCCCATGCCGACAGCGGCGGCGTCTCGCTCACGATCTACAAGGCGGGGTGGGTGATCGGCGGCTCGGGCGGCGGCGGCACGCTGACCTTCCATGGGCGGAGCTACGGGCTGTCCGCCGGCGGGCTGGACTACGGGTTTGTGTTCGGCGGATCGAAGACGGTGCTGCGCGGCCGCGTCAGCAACATCAATAGCCCGTCGGATGTCGCCGGCGTCTATGCCGCGGCGGGCGCGGGCCTCGCCATCGGCGGCGGCGCGCGGGCGATCGTGCTGACCAACCAGAAGGGCGCGGTGCTGGAGCTGTCCGGCGAGCAGGTCGGGCTGATGGCCAATGTCGATTTGAGCGGGCTGGCGATCACGCTGAAGTAGGGGGAGGCGTGCAGGTCGAGGGTGCTTCACCCTCCCGGGAGGGGTCGAGACGAGCAAAGCTCGCTCTTGGGTCGGCTCGCATCGCCAGATGCGAGACGGGGTGGGGTGGCTTCTTTGGATAAACTCTCACCCGCGCGTACACCGATTCACATATCAAACAGCGATACGGACATGCGTCCGCGTTCTCGCGGCGCGGTGCGCCCGAGCTTTGGCTCGATTTGCACCCTTTGAAACAACAAGAGGGCGCAGGGAAAGCCGGGTGCGCGCTGCACCCGCGGTCTCGTGCGCCAAATACGTCAACAAAAGCGCGCACGAGCATACAGGTTCAGCGGAGGCAATCCGGCTTTCCCTGCGCGGCGGGTTACGGCCTATTTCGTGCTCTCCCCGGTGACCGGGCTTTCTTGCCACCGTCGCCTCGCGCGGCTTCACGCGAAACTTGACGCCAGCGTCGGGGCGTCAGGACCACACGGCTTCACCGTCCGCGCCAACAGCGTTCGTCATTCGCCGCCACCCGCGTCCACCGCATCCCACCGCGCGTTCGTGACGATCGCGACCCGCCCCTCTCATCGGGTGAGACGGGGCGAGCTGGTAGCGCTGATTTGCCCGACGCGTTAAGCGGAATATTTTTCTCAAAGCGTCTGGACAGGGGTTGAGCGATTTGCCCGCCGGGTTGTTTTGTCGCGGCTGCGGTCTCAGATTGCGCTTGCGCCGGGCGAAGCAGTTCGCGGTTTGGGATACCAACCTGAAGGGAGCACCGGGAAAGTATCGCGAAAGTGTGTAGGGTGGGCAAAGCGCAGCGTGCCCACCAGCTTCCATACGACGAATCAATGGTGGGCACGGCGCAAACGCGCCTTTGCCCACCCTACGACATGATCCGTTGAACTTTCAGCGCCCTTCAAGCGACGCGACGCATTCGATCTCGATCAGCATCGCGGGATTCGGCAGCGCATGGACCACGCAGGTGGTGCGGGCCGGGTAGGGCGGCGGCCCGAACGCCGAGGCATACAGCGCGTTCATCGGCCCGACATCGGACGCCCGCGTCAGCAGCACGTTGACCTTGACCAGATCGCGGAACGTCGCGCCGGCCTCATCCAGCACGCGCTTGATGTTGCGAATCACAAAGCCGAACTGCGCCTCGAAACCGTCGGGAACCGTGCCGTCGGCGTCAAAGCCGGGAATGCCGGAGACAAACAGCAGGTCGCCGGTTCTTATGGCAAACGACAGCGGCGGGGTGGTGAGACCGGCGGGAGCGGCGAAGTGTTTGATGGGGGCCATGGGTCACCTCTCGTGTGAGGCGGGAAAGTGTAGCGCAAAGGCGTAAGGGTCGTGAAGATAGGACGTAGGTTAAGCGGCAGTGTCAGGCAGGCGAGGCCTGTAGCCGGATGAGCAAGCGACATCCGGGAGCATACGTCACGATCAGCAGTTAACCCCGGATGTCGCTTCGTTCATCCGGGCTACGCTTGTTTGCTAATCCTGCTGCGGGTTGCTGGCTTATCGCAACGACCGAGGAAAACGCCTTTCAGCCGACCGCTCTCGACGCACGAAAAACGTAGCGATTGGTGCTGAAAAAGTACCGACCGATTTCACTTAATCGAGCGAGTTCATCGTACCACTCTTTGGGGTATTCGGAGGGAAGATCCCTCTTGCGGGCGACGAAGTCCCGGATCATGCCAGCGAGACCCTTGCTGTACGTGTCATCGTGCCATTGAAGATTGAGGATCGGCAAGACAATTGCGCCATCGAGTTGAAAACCTGCGCGAACCAGCCGATACGGCAGAGACCTGGGCAAATGGGGATGCGCACAGTGCGACTCCCAGGACTTCATAACGACAGCCATCCGGTCCGCCGATTCGGAATTCCATACGACTGCATCCCAATCCGTTGCCACAAATACAGCCCGGCCTCCTCGCCTTAGAACTCGGAACGCCTCGGCGAGAACGCGATCGACGTCGGGGACGTACTCTGCCACCTGGGTGCATACAACGACGTCGAAGGAAGCGTCGGACTGACCTATCTGCGTTGCGTCTCCGACTTCATATGAAAGCCATTTCGGTGGATTTCGCGTTCTGCACAGCGCAATTAGGTCGCTGGAAATATCTATGCCCACGACAGCACCTTCGCCGCCAACGACGGCGGCGATACTTTCACATAGAAAGCCTGGACCGCAACCGACATCCAATACACGCTCTCCAGGGGAGAGGGCGAGTTGCTTCATTGTTTCCGATCGCTGCGCGACGACATCAGATGTGAGGTAAAGCCTTTCGAGATGTCGTGCGGCGTCTTCGGTGAACTGGAGTCCGCTCATGGTTGCCTCAGAACGGATGGATGCCCGGGTCAAGCCCGGGCATGACGCGGAGAGCGCGCCGCCTCACAACACCCGATTGCTCTCCTTCACCTTCTCCGCGTCCAGATAGACCTGTCCGCCCATATCCTTGAACTTCTGCGACATCTGCGCCATGCCATCCTCAATGGTGCCCGACATCGACATCCCCACCGAGTTCGGATCATTCAGCGTCGCGGCATAGTCCCGCACATCCTGCGTGATCTTCATCGAGCAGAACTTCGGGCCGCACATCGAGCAGAAATGCGCCACCTTGTGGGCTTCCTTCGGCAGCGTCTCGTCGTGATAGGCGCGCGCGGTTTCCGGATCGAGGCCGAGGTTGAACTGGTCCTCCCAGCGGAAGTCGAAGCGGGC
>JAQGKJ010000384.1 GCA_028290165.1 Bradyrhizobium sp.
GCGCTCGACGCATTCGGCCCGGTCACCGACAATGCAGGCGGCATTGCCGAAATGGCCGGCCTGCCAAAGGAAGTCCGCAAGGCCACCGACGCGCTCGACGCGGTCGGCAACACCACCAAAGCGGTCCCCAAGGGCTATGCGATCGGCTCCGCCGGTCTCGGCGCGCTGGTGCTGTTCGCGGCCTACAACGAAGACCTCAAATACTTCATCGCCAACGCCGCGAAGTTCCCGTACTTCCAGGGCGTGCTGCCCGACTTCTCGCTGAACAATCCCTACGTCGTGGTCGGCCTGCTGTTCGGCGGCTTGCTGCCGTATCTGTTCGGCGCGATGGGCATGACCGCGGTCGGCCGCGCGGCCGGCGCGATCGTCGAGGAAGTGCGGCGTCAGTTCCGCGAAAAGCCCGGCATCATGCAGGGCACCGACAAGCCGGACTACGGCAAGGCGGTCGACCTCCTGACCAAAGCGGCGATCAAGGAAATGATCATCCCGTCGCTGTTGCCGGTGTTGTCGCCGATCGTCGTCTTCTTCGCGATCTACACGATCGCGGGGGGCGGCGCGGCCGGCAAGTCGGCAGCGTTCTCGTCGGTGGGCGCGATGTTGTTGGGCGTGATCGTGACCGGTCTGTTCGTCGCGATCTCCATGACCTCGGGCGGCGGCGCCTGGGACAACGCCAAGAAGTACATCGAGGACGGCCATTACGGCGGCAAGGGTTCTGACGCCCACAAGGCCGCGGTGACCGGCGACACCGTCGGCGATCCCTACAAGGATACGGCCGGCCCCGCCGTCAATCCGATGATCAAGATCACCAACATCGTGGCGCTGTTGCTGCTGGCGATCCTGGCGCACTGAGCGGCGATACGGTTGACGTTGCGATAAGGAAACCCCGCGGTGCGAGCCGCGGGGTTTTTCTTGCCGTCATCCCTGCGTGAGCGCAATTGCGCTCACGCGGGGATGACGGCGGTATACGTCGATGGAAGGGCCCGCCGGCGGCCCTCACTTCACCTCCATCTGCAGTCCTTCCTTCTCGATTATACCAGCGAACTTCACCGTCTCCGCCTGCACGAAATCGGAAAACTGCTGCGGGGTGCCGTAGTCGGCCCGCGCGCCCATCGCGGCGATGTTCTTCTTGATATCGTCGCGCGCGAGCATCGCCTTGACCTGGATATTGAGCGCATCGACGATCAGTGCCGGCGCGCTTTTCGGCAGGAACACGCCGAACCAGGACGAGACATCGAATTTGGCTAATTCAGGCGCGCTCTCGCGCATGGTCGGAATATCCGGCGCCAAAGTGCTTCGTTCCGGCGTGGTCACCGCAAGCGCGTTGAGCTTGCCACCCTGCACCTGCGGCAGCGAGGGATAGAGATTATCGAACAGGATCTGGATTTCGCCGCCGAGTGCCGCCTGCAGTGCGGGGCCCGCGCCGCGGAAGGGCACATGCACCATCTTCAATCCGGTCAGTTGCAGGAACCAGGCGCCGGTGAGGTGAGGGCTCTGGCCGGTGCCCGAGGAGCCGTAGGTGAGCTTGTCCGGATTAGCTTTGACATAGGCGATCAGCTCGGCGATCGACTTGATCGGCACTGAGGGATGCGCCGATACCATGTTCGGAATCCGGATCATGTTGCTGACCGGCTGCAACTGGTCGGCCTTGTAACTCAGATTGCGGAAGATGCTGTAAGCGATCGCAGTGGGACCGGGATTGCCGATCAGGATGGTATGTCCGTCGCCCTTTTGGCGCACGACCTCCGCGGCCGCGATGGTGCCGCCGGCGCCCGACCGGTTCTCCACAATCGCGCTCTGGCCCCAGGCGACTTGCAGATGCTGCGCCAGGAATCGCCCCATCACATCGGTGCTGCCGCCCGGCGCGGTCGGAACGACGACCCGGACGGTTTCGGTCGGCTTCCAATCGGCGGCAGCCTCACCGATGCGCGGCACAGCCGCGGTTGCGGATAAGGCGGCGGCTGCCGACAGCACGCCACGGCGAGATATCAAACTGGTCACGTGTCACTCCCTGCCCTTGTTTTGCGGGGAGCGTAGGAAGCGGCGGGGTTGCAGGCAAGCTGAAGGGTTGGCGCAGGCGCTAATTGAAGCTGAGCAGCTTGAACAGCGGTGTCAGGTAGCTGAGCTCCTGGCCTGAGGTCGGCGTGGTGCGGCTGATGAAGTCGAATATCTTGCCGTCCTGCAGCCCGTAATTGGCAAGCCGCTTCACCTGGCGGTTCTTGTCGAAATAGATCGCGATGACCCGCTGGTCGACGACCCGCTGGTTCATGAACGCCACCAGGCGTTCGGAGCGCTGCGAGATGTAATAAAACACCTCACCGTTGAGGGTTGCGACCGTGGATGGCGTGCCCATCACGATCAGCACCTGATCCTGGCTGGCGCCGATTGGAATCTGCTCGAGCGCGCCGGGCGGCAGGATGTAGCCCTTCTGGAATTGCTCGCTGGTGCAGGCGCCCAGCACCGCGCACACGAGCGCAATCGCGCCGACCGCGCGCATGCCGCGCCAGCGGGCAGCCTGGCCTCGCGGCGCGCGCGGGCGTGAGCAGGTCTGGCTCGTCTCAGTCATTGGCGGAAATGGCCCCGTCCCCTTGCATCGCGCGAGCCGTTGACGTACCCGGCAGCATGTTGAATTGCAACATGCGCGAGCCGGAGGCTCGCTTGTGGAACCCACAATGCTCTGGCCGTTCAATCACTTCAGGAAACCCCGCATACCCCAGGTCACCATTGAGGGCATCTATGGCATGATCGTGACGCAAGCGCGAGAACCGTTGTTTTATCGGGACTTGGGCGTGCCGGACACGGTTAATGGCCGTTTTGACATGTTGGTGCTGCATTTGTGGATGGTATTGCGGCGGCTGAAGGCGACCGAGGGCGGCGCCGCGCTCTGCCAGGCGCTGTTCGATCGTTTCTGCGAGGATATGGACGCCAATTTGCGTGAAATGGGCGTCGGCGACCTCACCGTTCCGAAACGGATGCAGGCCTTCGGGGAGGCATTTTATGGCCGTTCCGCGGCCTACGATCTCGCTCTGACCGAGGGTCTGGAGCCGCTGGCGCAAGCGCTGTGCAGGAATATCCTGGATGGCGAGCAGATCGAAAGTGCGCGACGGTTGGCCTTCTATGCCGAGACAGTCATCGCGGCGCTCGCGGGACTGGGCGATGCGACGATGCAGAGGGGAGCGTGGAGATTTCCTTCGCCGGCGCGGGTGGGCGTACAGCAATGAACCGACCGAACAGCATGACCAACAAGCCCGATCCGTGGAGCGTTCCCGTCACCGTGGCGCAGATACCGGAGACCGGATTGCATCGCGACATCGAAGCCGGTCCCGCCGCGCGCGAGGCGATGGCTGAGCTCGCGGACTTGCGCGAAGTCCTGTCGGCGAGTGCGTCGCTTGACGTGACGCCGAAGGGCGGCGGTCGCTTCCACGTCGCCGGCCGCGTGCGGGCGCGGGTCGGGCAGATCTGCGTGGTGACGCTTGATCCGATCGAAAACGACATCGACGAAGAGATCGATCTGATCTTCGCGCCACCAGAACAAATTCCCGAACTGTCCACCCTCGTCGACGAGTCGGCCGAGAGCGGCGACGAAATTCCGGACCCGCCGGAGCCGATCGTCAATGGGGTGATCGATCTAGGCCGCCTCGCGACCGACGCGTTGTTCTTGGGGATCGATCCCCATCCGCGCCGGCCGGATGCGGTTTTCGAGCCGCCGCTCGTTACGGAAGATCCCGAGGATCATCCGTTTGCCGCGCTGAAGGCGCTGCAGTTCGAAGTGAAGCCCGGTCCGAAGAAGCCGAAGAACCGGTGACGGACCGCTTGCGCACGACTTATGCCCGGCCGAACCGGCGTCGAACTCGCACGGCGGCAAGGATGGATCCGGGATTGGCTTCGTAATTCGATCTAACCAATTGAATTATATGACATTATTATGACGCGCCGATTCCACGCTGGTTCGGCGCGACATGCAAAAGGCTGGGGTCAAGAGGTTGTGTCGGGGCAGGGACACGCTATTGTCGCGGCCCGGCCGGGGTGCAGTGTTGCGCTTCGCCGATCGCCGCCATCCATGGCGATTTCCAGTCCGCGGCCGAAGGCGCTTTGCGACCGCAAAAAGATCAGGTTTCCGGGACGTTCATGCCGCAAAAGGTTCGAATCGCGCTTGACGCCATGGGTGGCGATGTCGGCGCATCGGTCGTCATTCCCGGCGCCGCGATTTCGTTGACCCGGCATCCCGGCACCGAATTCTTGTTGTTCGGCGATCGCGCGC
>JAQGKJ010000392.1 GCA_028290165.1 Bradyrhizobium sp.
TGCTGGTTTTGAAACCCGGGTGGTCCCGGAAAACGTTACGCTGTTGCCAAAGACCAAGGATCAGGCGACCGGCGGCAATCCATCCAACGAACGCGTTCACGTGGTCAAGAAGGGCGACAGCGTCACCACCATCCTGCGCGATCAGGGCGCGACGCCCGACGAAGCCAAGGCCATCGCGGCCACGCTCGGCGCGCGCGGCCGCGACGGCGGACTGAAGGAAGGCCAGAAACTGCGCATCCTGATGGCGCCGTCCGCCCCCGGGCAGCGGCTGCAGCCCTATCGCGTGATCGTCGCCAACGACACCGCGGTCGAAGCCGTGGCCGCGCTGTCCGATCTCGGCAAATATGTCGCCGTCGACGTGCAGAGCATGAACACCGTCACCGAGACCGCCGACAACAGCGACGACGATGATGACGACGGAAGCGGGGTGCGGCTCTATCAAAGCATCTACGAGACCGCCTTGCGCAACAAGGTGCCGTCGACCGTCATCGAGGACATGGTCCGCATCTACTCCTACGACGTCGACTTCCAGCGCAAGGTGCAGCCCGGCGACTCCTTCGACGTGTTCTACGCCGGTGAAGACGAAGGCGCCTCCATCACCGAGAAAAACGAGGTGTTGTTCGCTTCCCTCACGGTCGGCGGTGAGACCAAGAAATACTACCGCTTCCAGACCCCCGACGACGCGGTGATCGACTATTACGACGAGACCGGCAAGAGCGCGAAAAAGTTCCTGGTGCGCAAGCCCGTCAACAACGCGATCATGCGCTCGGGCTTCGGCGGGCGCCGCCACCCCATCCTCGGCTACGTCAAGATGCACACCGGCGTCGACTGGGCCACGCCCTACGGCACGCCGATTTTTGCCTCCGGCAACGGCGTGGTCGAGAAAGTCGGCTGGGAAGGCGGCTACGGCAAGTATGTCCGCTTAAAGCACAACAACGGCTATGAGACCGCCTACGGTCACATGTCGGCCTTTGCCAAGGGCATGGAGCCCGGCAAGCGGGTGCGGCAGGGCCAGGTGATCGGCTTCGTCGGATCGACGGGCATGTCGACCGGCGCCCACGTCCATTATGAAATCCTGGTCAACGGCCGCTTCGTCGATCCGATGCGCATCAAGCTGCCGCGCGGCCGCTCGCTGGACGGACCGCTGATGGCGAGCTTCGAGAAAGAGCGCGATCGTCTCGATACCATGATGAACAACCGCGGCGGCGCCGCGCGCGTCTCCGATGCCGCCGGCACCGGCGGTGTACGGCAAACCAGCAACCGCTAGAATCCCACGATAAAATCCCGGCAATGCTGAACTGGAACTCGCAACTTACCACTGCGGGCGCGAAACCGCACGGGTCGTCGGCGGGTTTCATCAAATTTCATCAAACCAAAATGGAACCCTGACGGCTTTGCTCCGGTTGAGTCCGGACGGCAAGCCTTCAAAATGGAGGGTGTCATGGAGAATTGGACGAACGCAAAATGGTGTGACGTCGCGAACCTGATCCTCGGCGCAATTCTGTTCTTTTCGCCCTGGATGTTCGGGTTCGAGGCCGGAAGGGCCTCCGAGAACGCCAATATTGCCGGTGTCGCCATCGTGGTGCTGGCGATCGCAGCGATTGCGGCATTCGCGGTCTGGGAGGAATGGCTGAACCTCGTCGTCGGACTCTGGACGCTGGTTTCGCCCTGGCTATTGGGCTTCGCGGGAACCGCGATGAAGGTCCATGTAGCCATCGGCGCGGCGGTCGCCATCCTCGCGGCGATCGAACTGTGGATCATGTCCCAGAACCCGCCGCGTCTTACCGCAAGCCACTGAAGCACAACGTCCCCCGCCCGCCGCTACCTCCGGCGGGCGGGTCAGGCAGCGAGAGGGGATGAAAAGCCATGAAACGCATCACGCGTGACGACGTCATTAAGGCGGTCGGGCCGGTTGATGATGTGACCATCGCCCAAATCATCGGAACCGGCGCAACCGTCGACGAACTCGCGGAGGCTCAGGCCTGGATGGCCAATGACGAGCCGCTCATGAATGCCGGCAAGCCGCTGCCGAGCGGCCGCGTCGGCGAGTTGATCGAGATCCTCTCCGAGCTTGAGCCGGAAGAGGACGATGCGGAGCCAGCGGGGCCTGTCGTAGGTGAGGTCTGAGGCGCCCGCGGGAAGCTGATCACCGCTTGCCGCATCTAGTCTAGTCTGGCTTTGTCGCCGTGCAAAACCCCCTCCGCATCGTGGAGGGGGTTTTCGGAAACTGCCTCAGTTCAGCTTCCGTTTCGGGACCGGCGCTTCGAACTGCGCGATCTCGGCGGTTTGCGGCGCCTTGCCGTTGAAGGTAAGTACGTTGCCTTCCACCGAAATAACCACGCGATCGCCGTCCTGTATCTCGCCGGCGAGGATCATCTCTGCCAGCGGATCCTGCAGATTGCGCTGGATCACCCGCTTCAACGGCCTTGCGCCATAGGCAGGATCCCAACCCTTGGCCGCCAGCCAGTCGCGGGCGGCGGCATCGAGCGTGAGCGTGATCTTGCGGTCTTCCAACAGCTTCTGAAGCCGGCCGAACTGGATCTCGACGATCCGGCCCATCTCGCTCTTCTGCAGGCGGTGGAACAGGATGATCTCGTCGACGCGGTTGAGGAATTCCGGGCGGAAGTGCGCGCGCACCATGCCCATCACCTGCTCGCGCAC
>JAQGKJ010000437.1 GCA_028290165.1 Bradyrhizobium sp.
GCTCTTCCGATCTCCCCAAATAGCGTTAACGCTTTGATCGGGCTTACTTTGCCTTGCCACCGCCATATCGCGAGGGTATCGCCGCCGCCACGCGGGATCGGGGGCCTGCCGCCGGCTTATTGCTTGGCTCGGCTCATCGGGGATGGGATTTCTTTAAGTGTCTGAATTATTTGACGAAGTCGACGAGGACGTCCGTCGCGACCAGCTCAAAAAGCTGTGGGACCAGGATTCGATCTATATCGTCGCCGGCGCGTTTTTGATCATCGCCGCCGTGGGTGGCTGGCGTGGCTACCAATACCTGGAGGCCAAGAAGGCGGCCGAGGCGGGTTCCGCCTTCGACAAGGCCGTCGAGCTCTCGGACGCGAACAAGCATGCCGAGGCGGAGGCGGCCTTCACCGAGCTCGCTGCGAAAGCGCCATCGGGATATCGCACGCTGGCGCGGCTGCGCGCCGCGGCGGAAGCCGCCAGCCGCGATCCCAAGGCTGCGGCGAAATCATACGATGACATCGCTGCCGATCGCAGCGTCGGTGCGCCGGAACAGGACCTCGCCAGGGTCCGCGCGGCCGAGCTGCTGCTGGAATCCTCAAGCTATCCCACGATGCTGCAGCGCCTTGAGCCTGCCACCGCACCGGGGGCGACCTTCCGCCATAGCGCGCGCGAATTGCTCGCGCTGTCGGCCTGGCGTGCCGGCGATACGACAGCGGCGCGGCAGTGGCTGGACCTGATTGCCAATGACGGCGAGACGCCGCCCAGCCTGCGCTCGCGGGCCGAGGCTCTGCAGGCGTTGCTTCCGCCGGTCGCCAAGAGCTGACGGCAGGAATAGAGAGTTGGGTGAGAAATCGACCATGCGCCGCTCGCAACGTCTGATCGCAGCTACCATCCTGATCGCGCTGTCGAGCGCGCTGGCTGGCTGTGGCGGCGGCGGCTTGAGCAGCTTCGATCCCTCCGATCTGCTCGATTTCCTCGACACCAAGAAAAAGCTGCCGGGCGAACGCAAGCCCGTGTTCCCCGAGGGCGTGCCGGGCCTCGAGCAGGGCGTGCCGAAGGAATTGTACAAGGGCTCGGCGCAGGAACGGATCGATCAGCAGAACGCCCAGGCGGCGGCGGCCGCCGCTGCTGCTGCGCCTCCCCAGGAACCAAAATCGAAACGTGCCGGCAAGGGCAAGCAGCCGCCGGCGACCGCCAGCACCGAGCCTGCCGCCGCGCCGGATGCCGATGCCGCGCCTGAGGAAGATGGCAGCGCCGCCGCGCCGCCGGCTCCGAAGCCTAAGAAAATCGTCCGCAAGCGCACCACCGTGCCGCCACCCGATCAAACCTCGGCGCAACCGTCGCCCGCTCAGACGCAGTCCGCGCAATCGCCGCAGCAATCGGCGGCGCCATTCCCGGCCCCGCTGCCGAGCGGCACCTTCACGCGCTGATTTCATTTTCATCGCATTGAGATGCGCGCCGATCCGATAATCTGCGCGTATTCCAATCGCAAACCCGCTACATAGTTTTGCGGAATACGCGCTTAAGAAGCGCAGGGATCGCTTATGTCCTTCACGATTGCCATTATCGGCCGGCCCAATGTCGGAAAATCGACGCTGTTCAATCGGCTGGTCGGACAGAAGCTTGCGCTGGTCGACGATGTCCCCGGCGTCACGCGCGACCGACGGGAAGGCGAGGGACGTCTCGGCGATCTCGAATTCACGCTCATCGATACCGCGGGCCTCGACGAGGGCGCCAAGGGCTCGCTGACGGCGCGAATGCAGGAACAGACCGAGGTTGCGATCGGGCTTGCCGACGCCTTGATGTTCGTGATCGACGCACGCGCGGGGCTGACGCCGAACGATCGCGCCTTTGCCGATTTCGCGCGCCGCGCCAACAAGCCGGTGGTGCTGGTCGCCAACAAGGCCGAGGGCAAGCACGGCGAGATCGGCGCGATGGAATCCTACGCGCTGGGGCTCGGCGACCCGATCCAGATTTCAGCCGAGCATGGCGAAGGCCTGAGCGATCTCTACGACGCGCTGCGCGCGCTGATGCCGGAGCCCGCCGAAGCCAATGAAGAGTTCGACGATGACGACGTCATCGAAACGGAGGAGGACATTGCAAAGCGGCCGATACGCGTCGCCATCGTCGGCCGGCCCAATGCCGGCAAGTCGACGCTGATCAACCATCTGCTCGGCGAGGAGCGGCTCTTGACCAGTGCGGAAGCCGGCACCACCCGCGATTCCATTTCGGTGGAGATCAACTGGCAGGGCCGGGATTTTCGCGTGTTCGATACCGCTGGCCTGCGGCGGCGATCGCGGATCGAGGAGAAGCTGGAAAAACTTTCGGTGGCGGACGCGCTGCGCGCCATACGCTTCGCCGAAGTCGTGGTGCTGATGATGGACGCGCAGAACAAGTTCGAGGAACAGGATCTGCGGATCGCCGACCTGATCGAGCGCGAGGGCCGGGCACTGGTGATCGCGGTCAACAAATGGGATTTGATGGAGCGAAAGTCGAGCCTGATCTCGGCGTTGCGCAACGAGGCCGATCATCTGCTGCCGCAGGTCAGGGGCATGCCGATCGTCGCGGTGTCCGGCCTGATGGGCGAGGGCATCGACCGGTTGATGAGCGCGGTCGAAGAGGCCTATGCGGTCTGGAACCGGCGGGTGCCGACCGCTTCGCTCAATC
>JAQGKJ010000488.1 GCA_028290165.1 Bradyrhizobium sp.
GGCATATTTCGGATCGATGCTGATTGCCTGGCTGTAGTCGGCGATAGCACGATCAACATCTTGCTTGCCATCGTATTCGACCCCTCGATTGTAGTAGGCAACCGCCAGATCGTGCCCCTTGTATCTCCCGGAGTTGATATCGCGCGTGCAGGCTTCTATCGCGGCGTCGCCGCTTAGATCCAGACAATCGTTTTTATCCGCCCCCGCCGGAACGCTCGAAAAAATCATCCCGGCAACAGCGACGCCCAAAAATCCCCAACCGGCGCGGTTCATCCAACCCTCCTAAAGCAAAACTGATCGCGTCCCGCCATTACGCAAAGGTGCTGCTGGTTGGTCAAGGGTGTAGATTAGCTTGCGAGATCGGTCGGCCGATCGGGCCGTCGCCGCAGCCGGTCGGCGAACCCGGCCTGATAGCGACGGAAGCAGCAAAGCGAGGAGCGCCGATGATTACTGCCATTGTTCTCTACGACCTGCCGCCTTCGATCGGGCTTGAGGAATGCCGCGAGCATTTCAGCAAAATCGCGCCGGATTTCCTCAAAGCCAAAGGTTTTGTGCGCAAGCAGTTCATCTGCCGGAAAGAAGGCGGCGTCGCCGGCGGCGTCTATATGTGGGAAACGCAAGCCGACGCCGAAGCCTTCTACACCGGCCCCTGGCGCGACGGCATCCGCGCCCGCTACGGCAACGACCCGAAGATCCAGTATTTTGAGACGGTCGCGCTGACGGACAAGGCAAGCGGCAAGGCCGGGGCGGTCTAGTCGAACGACATCACGTCGGATTAAGCGGCCTTATTTCCGGTGGCGCTCGGCTGAACGCCGAACGCCCTTGCACTGCGGTTCCACCACTCACAATCCCGGTGCTAATGCCCTGGCAAACCTTGCATTCGCCCTATAGTTGCGAAATACTCTCGCTGGGTCCTGGGGATGAGTAATGCGTATATTGGGGATCGTGGCGTTAAGCGCCGCGTTGGCAGGATGTGCCGCTGCGCCGCATCAAGTGCGTGATCGGGACGACTACTTGGCAGAGGCAACGCGGGTCTTTCCGGGTGAGACACGCGAGCGGGTTTTGAAAGCCGCAGAAACGGTCCTGAAAATATCCGATCCTTCAGACTTTGAATTTCGATACACGCTCACCGGCTTCACCGGTCTGCGGCGGTATTTTATCTACGCAGTGTTGGCCGCGGCAAGCGGGCGCGAGAAGTGGGACGTGCTGACGGAACCCGACCCGGCAGGCTTGCGAGCGTCGGTGTCGATCAGCGAGGAAGGCACAGCGAGCGGTGGCTACAGCCAAAATCGATACGAAGGCGCGATGGCCAGCGTTCCCCTGTATCGCCTGTTCTGGAGTCGCGTTGAGTACATGCTGAACAAACGGTCCGATTGGGTAACTTGCGAACAAGCGGCGGCCGAGTTGGCATCGTCAAACACCAATACGACTGCCGCGTTAGGTGGCTTGTGCGGACCAACAAGTGACGGCAGAAATGCACCCGCCCCTGAGCAATTTCCTCCGCTGGTTAGACCAGTGCCCCCGCGAAGCGCGCCCGTCGCGCGAAGGGGTGTAGCGCCTCCCGCCTAATCGAGCGTTTGCAGAGGCTAGTTTGAGCTAAATGCTGTCAGCTGGAGACCGGAAAGATCACCCCCTTTACGTACCAGCGCATCAATAGCTCGCGGTGATGACGTGCGCCTGGATCTTTCCGTCCACGGGCCCATTTCCGAACTGTGCGCTGATCTTGCTGGCGGCCGCTTCGGTTGCCTCAACAAGCCGACCCGGGTCTCGGGCCTCGATCTCGTTGCGAAGCGGGGTGCCCTGACAGTAGCCGATCGCTGGATCCCGGCAGGATGGCGCCACACTGCGCCGCGTCAGGGTTTCCGCCGCAACGTCGACGAAGCCCGCGCTTCGCAGCTCGGCGATGATAGCTTGTTGGTCATGATAGCCGTGAGGCGTTCGGGCCAGAAAGCGTGGCGGATCGTCGGCGAACAGGTCGGCGACGGCTGCGGTGACGAGATCGGCGAACTCATTGTGGTCGATCCTGTCCCAGACATTGAAGACGAAGCGGCCGCCCGGTTTCAAGACGCGCCGCGCTTCCCGGTAGGCTTTCTGCTTGTCGGGAAAAAACATCACTCCGAACTGACAGACCACGGCATCGAAAGCTCCGTCGGGGAACGGCAGCGTCTGCGCATCGACTTTCTGCCAGCTCACACGGCTTGACGAAATTCGCTCCGCGGCATGGTCGAGCATTGGCTGGTTCAGATCGGTCGCAACGATGCTGGCGCCGGAAGATAGCGAGCGCTCCAGCGCGCGGGTGACGATTCCGGTACCGGCGGCCGTCTCCAGGACGCGCTTCGGATCGAGCGCGGATAATCGCCTTGCAAGGTCTTCAGCGTAAGGCTCGAAAATGAGCGGCCCGAGATACCTGTCGTAGAGCGAGGCAATCGATCCTGAGAAGACTGTATCAACCTTCGTCATGGCGACCCTCTTTTCAAATGAAATTCGGGGGAGAGGTCAGTAGCGCCGTTCTGGATATTTTGCACAAGGTGACGTTTTGAGACCTTGACACCGTTGCTTCGTGGCAAGGGGCGCCTCACTCACGGCGTCACATCCGCCCGCCGCACCGCCTTTGGCGCGGTCTGCTGCTTCCAGGTCGAGTTGGCTACATGGCTAGGTGAGAACGGCGGCCGCTCGACATAAACTCCGTCGCCCTTTTCGGCGCGAAGCTCGCCGTTGGTCCACACGACCTTGCCGCGCGACAGCGTGACGGCCGGCGCGCCGGTGCAGGAAAAACCTTCGAACACATTGTAATCGATGCGGCTCAACTGGCTTTTGGCGGTGATGGTTTTGCTGGCTGACGGATCCCACACCACGATGTCGGCGTCGGAGCCGGCGGCAAGGCGCCCTTTTCGCGGATAGATGTTGAGGATGCGGGCGATGTTGGAAGAGGTCACCGCGACGAACTCTTCTTTCGTCAGCCGGCCGGTGTTGACGCCGGCGGTCCACAGCAGCGGCATGCGGTCCTCCAAGCCGCCGGTGCCGTTCGGGATTTTACGAAAATCATCGGTGCCGATGCGCTTCTGCCCGGTGGTGAACGCGCAGTGGTCGGTCGCGACCACCTGCAGCGAGCCTGACTGGAGCCCGGCCCAAAGACTGTCCTGATGCGACTTGTCGCGGAATGGCGGCGACATCACGCGCTGGGCGGCATGGTTCCAGCTCTTGTTCTGATACTCGGCCGCATCGAGCAACAGATGCTGGATCAGCGGCTCGCCATAGACGCGCTTGCCGCCGGCGCGGGCCCGCGCGATCGCCTCATGCGACTCGCGGCAGCTGGTATGCACGACATAAAGCGGCGCTCCCGTCATGTCGGCGATCATGATGGCGCGGTTGGTGGCCTCGCCCTCGACTTCGGGCGGGCGAGAATAAGCGTGGCCCTCGGGGCCGGTGACACCGCGCTCGAGCAGGGCTTCCTGCATCCGCGCGACGACATCGCCGTTCTCGGCATGCACCAGCGGCAGCGCGCCGAGATGGGCGCAGCGCGCAAACGAGTTGTAAAGCTCGTCGTCGTTCACCATCAGCGCACCCTTGTAGGCCATGAAGTGCTTGAAGGTGTTGATGCCGTAGGTCTTGACCACGATCTCCATCTCGTCGAACACCTGTTTCGACCACGACGTCACCGCCATGTGGAAGCCGTAGTCGGAAGCCGCCTTCTCGGATTTGCGCCGCCAGTCCTGGTAGGCCGCGAGCATCGACTGCCCGGGATCGGGAATGCAGAAATCGACCACCATGGTGGTGCCGCCGGTCAGCGCGGCCTTGGTGCCCCATTCGAAATCGTCCGCCGACACGGTGCCCATGAACGCGAATTCGAGATGGGTGTGCGGATCGATGCCGCCCGGCATCACATAGCAGCCGCCGGCGTCGATCACCTGCGCGCCCGCAGGCGCGTCGAGCGCGGAACCGATCGCGACAATGCTCTCGCCGTCGACCAGGACATCGGCAGGTAGCGAATAATCGTGGTTCACGACCGTGCCGCCGCGGATGATGAGAGCGGTCATGGCATCTCCGAACAGGCAAGTTGCAAAGGTGGCATCGCGCGTCGGCGATGCCACCTTTCGACAGCCTAGAGTCTGATCCGCTCGGATGGAAGTGCTGGTTCGATGTTTCGGCGACGGCGGTGAGGGGTGAGGGGTCTCTCTCCGCGGAGAAAACCCCCATCCGGCACGACTGTCGCAATTACCACGTACTTCGGGTCCCCGGTCGGCCGGGCATCGATGGTGGCGCGGGAGGACTGTTAAGCCGCACTCAGAACGAATCCTGCGCCGCGGACATTGAAAATCATCGGGGTTTCGTTTGCCCCGTCGACCTTGCGACGCAGCCGGCCCATATGAACATCGACAAGGTTCGACGATTCAGGAACGAATTTGTAGTGCCATACGTCCTTGAAGAGGGTTGCGCGCGTCACCAATTCGCCGCTCCGTTGCATCATGTACTTGAGCAGGCGGAATTCACGTGGCAGCAAATCGATCGGTCGATCGCCACGCTTTGCCGTTCGATCGATAAGATCAAGCTCCAGCGATCCAACGCGGAGTATCGTCTCGGGCGACTCGACGGATGACCGAGACAAAGATTCGATGCTCGATATCAGTTCAGCTATTGCGCGCGGTGGTCCGGCCGGGTGATCGTTTCGCAGATCCGACCCGTGCATCCGATCAACGATCATCTCAAGTGTGCTCAACAGCTGCGGGTGAATGTCGGCCTCTCTGAAGTGGTGTTCCATGCCGTGCTCCCTTCCTGGTAGACCGTGCGGCACCGCATTGCCCTTATGCGGCCCTGATACTCCCGGAAATAATGGTTTGATGATCTCATGGGTGGTCGAATGCCTCTTGGACGGACTTGCTATGGCCGGGAGGCTCTTGCTTATTTCGAGGAGGTGCGTCTTTCGAGGAGGTGCGTCCCTCAGCCGCTTGCCGTGGAACCTCGAATCTTCCGATGGATCACATCCGGAACGGCATCGGCAGACGCCAGCGCCCATTTCTGCTCTTGAGCGAAGGGTTTGAGGGGAATAATCTGCAGTTCCGTTCCAAAACGCGCGGGGGCACGCGGCCGCGGCGCTTCCAACGGTTGCATCACCGCCGAGTGGGGGCGAAATGTTGACGCCGCTGTCGGACGCGAGATGCCTGATAGCTCCCAGGAGCGGTCCATCTTGGCCGGTAGTGTTATGGGAAGGTCGGTGCGCCCAGTAAACTCGATCCGCACTTTCGCGCAGCACGCCGAATCCGCTTATTCGGTCGCGGAGGGAGCGGCGCCTGCGCCGGACATTGAGCCGCTTTCAACCTCGTGGCGGCGCTCAGCGACCAGCGTCGATCCCGCCGATGGCGACGCCCCACGCATCGTTACGTCCGGTGAGCTGAAAGAGTTTCGTGAACCGCTCGGCAAGCTGATCTTCAGCGCGCAAGAGGAGATAGACCGGCTATACAAGGTGGTTCGCGAGGCAGGATATACCATTCTGTTCTGTGACACAGCGGGTGTCGCAGTCGAGCATCGCGGCGAAGACGTGGAGGCGAGCGGGTTCGCATACTGGGGAACCTGGCTCGGCGGCGTCTGGTCCGAGGAGATCGAGGGTACCAACGGTATCGGCACCTGCATCGCCGAAGAGCGGCCTGTCACCGTCCACAGAAGCCAGCACTTCAGATCGCGACATATCGACCTGAGCTGCTCCGGCGCGCCCATATTCGGCGTCGACGGACGGCTGATGGCGGTGCTGGACGTATCGGCCATCGATCCCGGCCGCTCGGAAC
>JAQGKJ010000523.1 GCA_028290165.1 Bradyrhizobium sp.
CCAGGTGGCGGCAGTCGCACTGAAAATCTCAGAACGTAAAAAGCGCCGAAGCGTACCAGGAAAATTGGTCGGTCTCGTTGGCGCTCTCTATTCCTCGCCGGACGTAAGCCAGCAAATGGTAGGTATCGTTGATGTCGTACCGGGCTCCGAGCCCCACGCTTGTCCTCGCCGGCGTTCCGCTGCCGTCGGCCGTCTGGTGAGATAGTTCGACGCCAAGCTGCAGTTTTGGGAGCAGCTGATAAGTAACGACGCCACCCGCCAGGCAGAAATTCTGCGCGGAACGGCCGCTGACTACGCAGCCCCCGCCGCCGAAGGCGGACCAGCCGCCGTTCCAGTCCTTCTGAACCCATACGGGCAGCAGCAGCGACGGATTATTGTTGCCGACGTTCCTGGTTGGGCTCGGCAGAAACACCCGCGGAAATACGCTGACGTCGAGGCCGAACGTATCCTGGTGCAGGAAGCGGTATTTGGCGGCAAGCTCGATGTTGCCGGGGCCGAAACTCGCGTTGCCTCCCGACGGAACATCGAAGCCCATCGGCAGCGTGGCCGTCAATTGCAGATTTGGCGCCGCGCCATAGTTGAAATCAATTCCCGACGCGCCGCTGAGATCGCCCCGCGTCGCAGTGCCGCTACTGAACGTATAAATCTCAAAATGCTTGTAATCGGTCGGTTCGGGATCGTCGGATACGTAGGGAGGTCCGGCGAGAGCGGGACGCGCCAGAGCGACCATCGCAACGACGATGAGTTTCGACTTACGCAACATCAAACGTCCGTAGCGTCCTTGCTTGCCGCCACTCTCTCGGGCTTCGCAAGGGGATGCCTACCGGCCCTATGCGGCAGGAAAACGATGCAGGCGCTTCAGAGTAGCAGTGTCAAACATTTGATGTCGCCGCAATTTTAGTCGGTCGAAAACGTCTCAGTGATTTCCGGAAACCTTGCCGAGGCCATTTTCATGCTTCATGGATGATGCTCCGACGCGTTCGCCCCCACGCCAGCCTGAAACCAGCCATCCGAAAGCAGACGGTCCCCATGCAACAAATTCACTTGCCAACACTTGGTGCCCGATACTGGGCCGCGCTCTGCCTGGCCAGCATTTTCGGCGCCAATATGGGCGATTTCTTCGCCCACAATCTGGGATTGGGGCACGTACATGGACTGCCGTTTCTGGCGTTCGCGCTCGCCGTCGTCCTCGTCAGCGAGCGCTTTGACCGCTCCGTCCACCAGATCTATTACTGGACTGCCATCATCATCGTCAGGACCGCGGCGACGAACTTTGCCGACTTCGCCTGTGGCGATATGAAATTACCGAGGGAGTGGGTGATCGCCGGACTTGCCGCGGCGCTGGTTGCGGCGCTTTTTGCAAGCTGGCAACTGGTCTGGCGCCGGCAGTCCGACAAAAGCGACGCCTCGGACACGGTGCTTCGCGCCGATGCGGGCTATTGGACCAGCATGTTCATTGCCGGCACGCTCGGGACGGTGATCGGCGATTACTGCTCCCACAATCTGCACCTTGACGATGGCGGAGCCTCGCTGTTGCTGGTTCCCATCCTGGCGTTGCTGTTTGTGATCGCACGCAACGGATTGCTGCGGTCGCTGCCGTATTACTGGCTGACCATCGTGATGGTCCGGGCGGCCGGCACGGCCGTCGGAGATTACGTGGCAGGCCGCCACATGCTGGGGCTTCCGCTGGGCACGCTCGTCACCGGCACTCTGTTCGTGACGCTGCTTGCGATCTGGAGAGAACCGAAGGCATCGCAGCTGGTGCCTGCCGACTCCTGATCCATACATCACGTCGTCCTGCGTTCGCCGGGACGACGCGTGATGAAATCGCCGCGTTATTTCGTCAACGGGCAACCAGAGTCCTTGGCCGACAAGAACGCCTTGTCGCCGGGCACCACGGCGAGTTGCTTGTAATAGTCCCAGGGCTTCTTGGAGTCTGACGGCTTCTTCACCTCGAACAGATAGAGGTCGTGCACCATGCGTCCGTTGGCCAGGACTTTTCCGCCCTGGGCGAACATGTCGTCGACCGGCAGTTCCTTGAGTTTGGCGGCGACGGCTTCGGTGTCCTTGGTACCGGCCGCCTTGACCGCCTTCAGATACTGCAGCGTCGCCGAGTAGGTCCCGGCCTGGATCATGTTCGGCATACGGCCGGTACGCTTGAAGAAGCGATTGGCGAATTCGCGGCTCTTGTCATCGCGATCCCAGTAGTAGCCTTCGGTGAGCACCAGGCCCTGGGCCGCTTCAAGACCGAGGCCGTGCACTTCGGCCAGGGTCAGCAACAGGCCCGCGAGTTTCTGGCCACCCTTGACGATGCCGAATTCTGCAGCCTGCTTGATGGAGTTGGTCGTATCCAGTCCGGCATTGGCGAGCCCGATGACTTTCGCCTTCGAGCTTTGCGCCTGCAGCAGGAACGAGGAAAAATCCGACGAGTTCAGGGGAATGCGGACCGAGCCCAGCACCTTGCCGCCCTTTTCCTTGACCAGATCGCCGGTGTCTTTTTCCAGCGCATAGCCGAAGGCGTAGTCGGCGGTCATGAAGAACCAGGTATCTCCGCCGGCTTCGACCAGCGCGCCGCCGGTGCCGACCGCGAGCGCATGGGTGTCGTAGGCCCAGTGGAAGCCGTAAGGCTGGCAGGCATCGCCGGTCAGGCGCGACGTCGCCGCACCCACGACGATGTCGATTTTCTTCATCTGCTTGGACAGTTCGTGAATCGCGAGCGCGACAGAGGACGTCGTCAGCTCGGTGATCATGTCGACGCCTTCGACCTCATACCAGCGCCGCGCGATGGAGGTTGCAAGATCCGGCTTGTTCTGATGGTCGGCGGAGATCACCTCGATCTTCTGATCGAGCACGCTGCCGCCGAAATCCTCGACCGCCATCTTGGCCGCCTCGAACGACCACTTGCCGCCGTAGTCGGCATAGACACCCGACTGATCGTTCAGAATGCCGATTTTGACACCTTGTGCCGACACCGGACCGGCGAGCAACAGGCCGCATGCCGCGATCGCCGTCGACAACAATCCCGATCTCATATTCGCCTCCCCAAAAACTCTGTTCCGAGCATGATATTTTATAACCCTGCTTCTGCCCATCTATTTCAGATAAGCCAATAGGATTGGAGATCGCGACACAAGCGATCATGGGTCCGCTACTTCGCCGGAGCCGGAGTTTTCCGCCGCGACGAATCCGCCAGATTGCGCACGATCACGTAGAAGATCGGGGTGAAGATCAGCCCGAACAGCGTCACGCCGAGCATTCCGAAAAATACCGCGACGCCGACCGCCTGACGCATTTCCGATCCGGAGCCGGTTGACACCACCAGCGGCAGCACCCCGAGAATAAACGCAAACGACGTCATCAGGATCGGGCGCAGCCGCAGCCGGCGGGCCTCGATGACCGCGTCCAGGCGATTGCGGCCCTCGAGTTCGATGTCGCGGGCGAACTCCACGATCAGGATCGCGTTCTTGGCGGCTAACCCCACCAGAACCACAAACCCGATCTGGGTCAGGATGTTGACGTCCTGCCCCATGATGCGCACGCCGATGGTCGCCGCCAACAGGCACATCGGCACGATCAGGATGACGGCGAACGGCAGGCTCCAGCTGCCATACTGCGCGGCCAGCACCAGAAACACGAACAGCACGCAGATCGGAAATACAAACAGACCCGAATTGCCGCCGATGACCTGCTGATAGGACAGGTCCGTCCACTCGAACGCGAATCCGCCCGGCAGGATCTGGTCGGCCAGCCGCTTCATGGTGTCGATCGCGGTCGACGAACTGGGGCCGGGAGTGGTGTCGCCCTGCAGTTCCGACGCCGGATAAAGGTTGTAGCGCGCGACCCGATCCGGCCCCGAGATGTCGAGGAAGTTCACGACGCTGC
>JAQGKJ010000528.1 GCA_028290165.1 Bradyrhizobium sp.
GAGATAGCGCAAATAGAGCGCGTAACCGACGGTCAGGCAGCCGACGACCAGCAGAAATTGTACCTGGTAGGGCGTCAGCCGAAACGGAGTTTTATACACGACAGCAATATCCGGCGAAGTGGAAACCGGTTAGCCGCAACAGCATGCGTCCAACCCAACACGCCGAATATGGTCGGGATTGCGAGGCGGGACAACCCGGCGCGGGCGGCGAGATCGACAAACTCGCGAAATTGTATGAGAGCTCTCCCTTAAAGCATTGTATTTATAAGATTTTTGGCCGCGCTAGCGCCTGCTGAAGAACGACGAGAGGGTGGATGGAGGGTCGGGCTTTTTGGGCGGCTCATCATTCGCGACCCGCTTTGAAGTGCTCCGCCTGCGCGCGACCGGTTTGGCCGCAACGGGTTTTGCCGTTTCAGGTTTTGTCATTTCAGATTTTGACATTTCAGACTTTGACATTTCAGACTTGGGCGTGTCGCGCCTGGCGGCGCCTGCGGCCGCCGGCGCATCGGACTTCATGGCAAGCCGTTGACCCTCGAACACCGTCGTCTCGCATGGCCGCTCGTTTTCGATCATGGCGGCACAGATCTTGGCCGCCGCAGCCGCGTCAGAGAGCGGTCCGGCAACCAGCCGCAGCTGCATGCCAAACCCGCCGGAGCCTTCCCTGATTACGATGATCGGGCGCAACGTCGTCAGCGCCGCGTTGGAGCGCGATTTCAGAAGCCCCCGCCACAGCGCGCGCAGGCCGCCGACCGAATTCGCGCCACCGACATCGACGCCGAATTCGGTTCGCTGGACCGCGACCTTGGAGGGCGCCGCCTGGGATGCATCCGGTCCCGCATCGTCAGCCGATGGCGCCGACGCAACGACGTCCGGCTTGGGCACCGCCACCATCGCATTCATCGGTTTCGCGGGTTCGACCGGGTTTGGATTCTCGGGCTCGATCAGCTTTGAAGCGGCCGGATCCGGCGGCGCCATGATCGATTTCGCAGCCATCAGCGGGGGCGCCAATGTTGCCGCCGGCCCAATTGAGGTTCCCTGCGAGCTTCCCTGGCTGATGGAGGCGACCGTCGCCGGGGCAGGTGCAGCAGCGGCAGCGTCCGCCCGCGGCTTTTCGGAGACGGCGGCAGCTGTCGTCGCTACCGGGGACACCACGGGGGCCGGATTTTGTGCCGCCGGCTGAGTTTCTGCCGTGGGAGGTGGTTGCACGGGGGCCACAGTGGTCTGCCGCGCAAGCGCGCCGGTCACGGAATCCAGCCCCTGTTCCAGGACGGTGACGCGCGAGTACAGCCGGTCGCGGTCGCCGTTCAGGGTTTCGATGGCCGATGCCAGGCGCCGCGCCTCATTCTGGCTCTCCTTGGCGACCGACTGGATTTGCTGCGATTGGCGCACCAGATCGGCTGCCGCGACCTGATCACGCCGAAACCCGATTGAGGACTGGCTGGCGAGCATTGCGACGATGACCGCGGTGACGGAGACCGCGCCCCAGGATCCAATCCGCCACAGCGAGCGCCGGTCGAACTCATCCTCCTCGGCCAGGAAGCCGGTCAGCAGGCCGCCGGTATTCTCGTTTCCAAGGCTGCCAGCCAGATGGTCGGGATCTCTAGCCATACGACGCTTCCGGCCCTCCTGAGGCCTGCCGAATCACACGGCAAACATTAACAGGAATTGGGCCCCCAACCTGAATCCGGGCGTCCGCGGGTTGCCGAATCGGGTTTCCACTCGGAGCGAAAACGCTCTATGACGGCGGCGGCGCAATCTTAGCCCGCAACTTTGAAGGATTCGGATGACCGCTCGATCCAGCCTCACCGTCGTGCTCGCAGCCGGCGAGGGCACGCGGATGCGGTCGGCGATGCCAAAGGTCCTGCATCCGGTGGCCGGTCAATCGCTGCTGGCGCATGTGCTGGGGGCCGCCCCGAAAGGAAGGGGGGCCTCGCTCGCCGTGGTCATCGGACCAGATCATGGCGCTGTCGCCGACGAGACCAAGCGGATCCGCTCCGATGCAGCGACGTACGTTCAGCGCGAGCGCCTCGGCACCGCGCATGCCGTGCTCGCCGCCCGCGAGGCGCTGGCCCGCGGCGCCGACGATCTGCTGGTCGTGTTCGGCGATACGCCGCTGATTTCGGCCGAGACGTTCGAGCGGTTGCGGGCGCCCCTGAAAAACGGCGCGACGCTTGCCGTGCTCGGCTTTCGCGCCGCCGATCCGACCGGCTACGGCCGGCTGTTGGTCGAGGGCGACCAATTGGTTGATATCCGCGAGCATGCCGATGCCAGCCCTGCGGAACGCATGATAAAACTCAGCAATGCCGGGGTGATGGCGTTCGACGGCCGCAAGGCGCTGGAAATCATCGACGAGATCGGAAATGCCAACAGCAAGCGCGAATATTATCTGACCGACGCGGTGACCGTCGTTCGAAAATTAGGATTGGAGGCCGTTGTGATCGAGACCAGCGAGGACGAAGTGCGCGGCATCAACACCAAGGCCCAGCTCGCCGAGGCCGAGCAGGTCATGCAGGCGAGATTGCGCAAGGCGGCGCTCGACGCCGGCGTGACCATGATCGCACCTGACACGGTCTATCTCGCGGCCGATACGAAATTCGGCAGCGACGTGACGATCGAACCGTTCGTGGTGATCGGTCCCGGCGTCTCCATAGCGGACGGTGCGGTGATCCATTCGTTTTGCCACATCGTGCAGGCCTCGATCGGCAAGAAGGCTTCCGTCGGCCCCTACGCCCGGCTGCGCCCGGGGACCTCGCTCGGTGAGGGCGCTAGAGTCGGCAACTTCGTCGAGACCAAGGCCGCAACCCTGGAGGCCGGTGTCAAGGTCAATCACCTCAGCTATATCGGCGACGCCCATGTCGGCGCAGGCGCCAACATCGGTGCCGGCACCATCACCTGCAACTACGACGGTTTTTCCAAGCACAAGACCGAGATCGGCGCCGGCGCCTTTGTCGGCTCCAATTCGTCGCTGGTGGCGCCGGTCAGAATCGGCAACGGCGCCTATATCGGTTCGGGATCTGTGATCACCAAAGACGTCCCCGACGATGCACTCGCGGTGGAGCGCAACCAGCAAACCAATCGCGAAGGCGGAGCCAAGCGATATCGCGAGCTGAAGACCAAGGGGAAGCCGCCGAAGGCTTGAACCTCTTGCGTCGCAGATAAGGCATCGTTGCGCGCCCGGCGCTACTCGTCGTCGGCAAATTCCGAGAAGATCGCGCGCGTCAGGCGCCAGCCGCGCGCCTTGGCGCGTTTTGCGGGTTCGCCAGGCTGGTGCTTCATGAACACGGGCTTGGCTTCCTGCCCGCGGTGTGGCGGCGGCCAGTAGGCGAGGTGGGTGCCTTCGGTCTCGCTGGCCCGCAAATGCAGGGAAGCGAGGCCTCTGTTGCCGGACGAGGGATTGCGCGGGTCCTTCACAGGCTACCTCCGAATAAGCGTTGACTGCTCGTTAAGACGCGCGCTCAAATCGGAAGAAAGAGGTCTTCCACGGGCTTCGGAGAGGCCTGTTAAGCCTTCCACTTAACGCTGTTTCAATCGGCAATAATTATTGAGTATCAGGCGGTCTCGGATTCTCGTTAAGAGAAGTGTGCGCGCTTTTTGCGATTTTTCGTCGATTTGAGGATATTGATCCGCATGTGCGGCATTGTCGGCATTTTGGGGCGTGGTCCGGTCGCGGAGCAATTGGTGGATTCGCTCAAGCGGCTTGAATATCGCGGCTATGATTCCGCTGGAGTCGCGACGCTCGAAGGCGACCATCTCGAGCGGCGCCGCGCCGAGGGCAAACTGAAAAACCTGGAGACTCGGTTGAAGGCCGAGCCGCTCGCCGGACATACCGGCATCGGACATACGCGCTGGGCTACCCACGGCAAGCCGACCGAAAGCAACGCGCATCCGCACGCGACCGACAATGTCGCGGTAGTCCACAACGGTATCATCGAGAATTTTCGCGAACTGCGGCGGATGCTGGAAAAACAGGGCGCGAAATTCGCAAGCGAGACCGACACTGAAACCGTGGCGCATCTCGTCAATTCGTATCTCCTCAAAGGTGCTTCGCCGCAGGATGCGGTGAAGGCGTCGCTGCCGCAACTGCGCGGCGCCTTCGCGCTGGCGTTTGTGTTCAGAGGCCATGGCGACCTGATGATCGGCGCCCGCAAGGGCTCGCCGCTGGCGATCGGCCACGGCGACAACGAGATGTATCTGGGGTCGGATGCGATCGCGCTCGCGCCCTTCACCGACACCATCAGCTATCTCGAGGACGGCGACTGGGTGGTGCTGACCCGCGAAGTCAGCGTGATCTATGACGAGCGCGGCGCGGTGGTGAATCGCGACGTGCTGAAATCCGGCGCGTCATCGTTTCTGGTCGACAAGGCCAATTATCGCCACTTCA
>JAQGKJ010000572.1 GCA_028290165.1 Bradyrhizobium sp.
CGAAGTCGTGTGGTCCTGACGCCCCGGCGCTGGCGTCAAGTTGGCGGAGGTTTTGTTGGCCCTACCGGGCAGTGACAAGACCCTTAATCCGCCGGCGACGGTGACAACAAGCCGATCACCGGGGAGAGCACGAAGGAAACCGTTAAAACCATTGCGTGCGGGAGCGCCGGGCTGATCCGGTGGACCTGTGGTGACTATACTCGTGTGCTTTCTACATTTTGCACGCGAGGCTACGGGTGCATTGGGCATCCGGCGTTCCCCACGCCCTCCGGGGCGGAAACGTTCACGGCAAAAACTCGCGCACATGCGGCGAGATCGCGAAGCTGTGTCAGCCGTTTGATATTGAAGTTGTGACGTCACGCTCCCAACTGTCGTCACCCGCTAAAGCGGGTGATCCCGTATTCCAGAGACGCCGATGATGGAATCGAGAGGCCGCGGCGTATTGGTCCCTGCTTTCGCAGGGACGACTCGTTTTGGCTTTCCGTCATTGCGAGGAGCAAAGCGACGAAGCAATCCATTTCTTTCTTGGCGCGGCGCCATGGATTGCTTCGCTGCGCTCGCAATGACGGTCTCAAAGCGCTTGCATCTCAGCTGTTTGAAAAGCGAAGTTCAGCGCCTACTCTGCGGCCACCACCATCTGCTGGGTGCGCCACTGACCGAGCAGAGCTCGCAGCGAGGCCGGCTTGACCGGCTTGTTGAGCACCGCGATCTTCTCCTCGCGCGCGGTGGCCCGTACATGCGGGCTGCGGTCGGCGGTGATCAGGATCGCCGGAATGTTTTCCCCAAAACGGCGGCGAATGTCGCGGATCGCGGCGACGCCGTTGCCGCGGTCGAGATGGTAGTCGACCAGAAGACCGGTGACCCCGCGGCCGGCGGCCTCGATCGCTTCGATTGCGGCATCGGGGTCGCCCACCGCGATGACCTCGGCGTCCCAGGCCGTCAGCAAGGTTTTCATGCCGTCGAGAATCGCCGGATCGTTCTCGATGCAGACCACGAGGGCGCCGCTCATCGGCGTGCGCGAAAGCGGCGTCGCGGTGGTGACCGCCGCGGTGTAGTTGATCGCTTTCGCTATCGGCACCATCACGGAGAACACCGAGCCGCCGCTGACATTGGAGTCGAGCGCGATGCCGTGGTTGAGGACGCGCGCGAGGCGCTCGACGATCGACAGCCCCAGCCCAAGGCCGCGCGCAATCCGCGCGCCCTGCTCCAACCGGTGAAATTCCTTGAAAATCTCGCCGCGCTTGAGAACGGGAATGCCGACGCCGGTGTCGTAGACGACGATCTGCAAGCTTTGGCCGTGGCGCCGGCAACCGACCAGCACGCGCCCGCGCGGGGTATATTTGATGGCGTTGGAGATCAGGTTCTGCAACAGCCGCCGCAGCAGCAGCCGATCGGATTCCACCGGCAGCGAACAGGGCACGAAGGTCAGCTTCAGCCCCTTGGCGCGTGCGATCGGTGCAAATTCGATTTCAAGCGAACGCATCAGATCGCTCATCTTGAAACTCGTGATCGACGTCGACATTGCGCCGGCATCGAGCCGCGAGATATCCAGCAGCGCTCCGAGGATTTCCTCGATCGCCTCCAGCGAATCGTCGATGTTTTCGACCAGCCGCGAATCCTCGCCGCCGTTCTGGCGCTCGACGAGGCTCGTCACATAGAGCCGTGCCGCGTTCAGCGGCTGCAGGATGTCGTGGCTCGCGGCGGCCAGGAAGCGCGTCTTCGAGATGTTGGCGTCCTCGGCCGTGCTCTTGGCCAGCGCCAGTTCCGAATTCAGCCGCGTCAGTTCCTCGGTACGGTCGCGCACCCGCTTTTCCAGGGTGGCGTTGGCGCGTTCCAGCGCCTCGGCCGCCTCGAAGCTTGGTGTAACGTCGGAAAAGGTGATGACCAGTGCGCCGCCGGGCATACGGTTGGAGCGCACCTCGATCACGGTGTGACGGTCCGGCAGGCGTTCCAGATACGGCTCGCCCTCGGTGGTATAGGCGGCGAGCCGCATTTCCATCAAGGTCTCGCTGTCGCCGTAACCCGGTGGGCTGATGGCTCCCATGAATTCGAGGATTTCCCGCAAGGGCATCCCGATCTGCACAAGGTGCAGCGGCAGCCCCAGAATTTCGCCGAACTGGCGGTTCGAGCAGATCAGCTGCAGATCGGCGTCGAACACGGCGATGCCCTGCCGCACATGGTTCAGCGCGGTCTGCAAGACCTCGCGGTTGAAATGCAGCGCGGCATGGGAGTCGTCGAGCAGTTTCAGCGCAGCCTTGGCGGAGACTGTGCGCTTGCGCAGGAGCAGCGACATCACCAGGCGCGAGGACGCGGCCCCGATCGAGGAAGCGATCAGATGCTCGGCGTGCTGCAGCAGCTCGAAGTCGGCCGGCGCCGTCGGTTCAAGACTGGTGCGGTGCTGGACCGCGAAAGCCTCGAACGAATGCCGGGCGCGATCGGGACCGAGATATTGCGCCACCGTGCTCTGGATGTCCTGCACCGTCACCGTGGTGCGCCAGCGGCGGAAGGTTGGCGTCATCGGCGCCAGCGCCCTGGGCACAAACAGGTCGGCCTGCAGGCGTTCGATCGAGGACGGCGCGCGCGCCAGCGACAGCGCCACGTAAGTCAGGAGATTGAGCGAGAGCGACCAGAGCACGCCGTGCATCAGCGGCGGCAAATCGGCGCCGAACAGGGCTTGCGGACGCAGCGCCTCGATGCCGAACGGACCGTGCTGCAGCAGCATGAGGCCGGCGGCATTGCCCTCCAGGAAGCTCGGCAGAAACAGCGTGTAGATCCAAACGGCGACACCGACCAGCATGCCGGCCATGGCGCCGCGCGCGGTCGCGCGCCGCCAGAACAGACCGCCGAAAAACGCGGGCGCGAGCTGGGCGATGGCCGCGAACGACAGCAGGCCGATCGCCGCCAATTGGGTGTTGCCGAGCGCGCGATAGTAGAAATAGGCCATGACCATGATGGCGAAAATCGCAAGGCGGCGAACCCTGAGCAGGAAGTCGCCAAAGTCCTTCTGGCCGGCGCGCGATTGCCTGCCCCGCTGCAGCACCAGCGGTACCACGATATCGTTGGAAACCATCACCGACAGTGCGACGCATTCCACGATCACCATCGCCGTCGCCGCCGACAGGCCTCCGACAAAGACGCCGACGCTGAGCAACTCGGCATCGCCCTCAATCGGCAACGCCAGCACGTACATGTCGCTGTCGACGGCGCCGAACGGAAAGGTCACGAGCCCCGCAAGCGCGATCGGGATCACGAACAGGTTGATGGCGACGAGATAGAGCGGAAACAGCCAGCGGGCCCTGCCGACCTCGGCGTCGCTGGAGTTCTCGACCACGCTGACGTGAAACTGCCGCGGCAGCAGCATGATCGCGCAGAACGACAGCAGCACCATGGTGAGGAAATTGCCGATCGAGGGCGTGTAGTTGATGGCGCGCACCGCTTCCGGGGTCTTCATCGCGCGCTCGATCAGTTCATGCGGGCTGAACATCCAGAAGGTGACGAAGGCGCCGGCCGCGATAAAGGCCACCAGCTTGACGATGGATTCGGTGGCGACCGCCAGCATCAGGCCGTGCTGATGCTCGGTGGCGTCGGTCTGGCGGGTCCCGAACAAGACCGCGAATGCCGCCATCGCCAGAGTGACGATCAGCGCGATATCGCCGATGATCGGAATAGAGGAGAAGGCCTGGTCCTCGCTGAGGATGGTCTCCAGCGACGACGCCACCGCCTTGAGCTGCAGCGCGATATAGGGCACCGATCCGATGATCGCGATCATCGCGACGGTGGCGGCGACCGCCTGGCTCTTGCCGTAGCGCGCGGCGATGAAATCGGCGATCGAGGTGATGTTCTGGGATTTCGCCATCTGGATCACGCGGCGCAGCAGCGGCGTGCCGAGCCCGATCATCAC
>JAQGKJ010000576.1 GCA_028290165.1 Bradyrhizobium sp.
TGGCGCGGCAAGCCGATCCTGTCGGCGGAACAAATCGAAGACATCGTGGCATATCTCTCAACGCTACGCGAATAGGAAGACAGAACCCGTGATGAGCAAGCAAGACCATTCCACGCGCCGCCAGTTCCTCGGGCTAGCCGGCAGCGCTGCGGCTTTGGGCGCAGTTCCAATCGTGACACTGCGGCCCGCCGAGGCTACCCCCGCGACGCTGGCGGCCGCGATCCGGAACGTCGTGGGCGAGGCCGAGGTGCAAACCGGCAAGGTCAAACTCGAGATTCCGCCGCTGGTCGAGAACGGCAATACGGTTCCAATGACGGTGAGCGTCTCGAACCCGATGACCCCTGATGATCACGTCAAGAGCATCCACGTCTTCAACGAAAAAAACCCGCAGCCGAATATCGGCAACTTTTATCTCGGCCCGCATGCCGGCCGCGCGCAGATTTCGACTCGCATTCGGCTTGCCGACAGCCAGAAGATCACGGCCATCGCGCGGCTGTCCGACGACTCGTTCTGGTCCGCCACCGCGGATGTCGTGGTGACGCTGGCCGCCTGCACCGAGGAGGTGATCTGATGGCATCCGCGCTGATCAACGTTCCCCCACGCGCAAAACGCGGCGAGATCATCGAGATCAAGACGATGATGTCGCATATCATGGAGACCGGCTACCGCCGCACCGCCAACGGCAAGGTCGTGCCGCGCGACATCATCACGGGCTTCACCTGCCGCTACAACGGGGTCGAGATTTTCCGCGCCGACCTGTTCCCGGCGATTGCCGCCAACCCCTTCGTCACCTTCTTTGCGGTCGCGACCGAGAGCGGCAAATTCGATTTCGAATGGATCGGCGACAACGGCTTCGCGGAGACCGCTTCGGCCGCCATTATCGTCGAATGAGACCTGACCACGCGATCATCGTTGCGGCGCTGATCGCGGCTGGGTTCGCAGCCGCTACCGTTGTCGCCACCGAAATCCCGCGAGCAGAACGCCGATCCGGTTTCAGCTTCATGACGACCGATACCAAGGCGATGCAGAATGACGATACCACCAATCCCGGGATGCTCTGGGTGCTCGACGGCGAAACGTTATGGAAGAGCAAGACCGGTGCTGCGGGCAAGGCCTGCGCCGATTGCCATGACGACGCGCGCGCCAGCATGAAGGGCGTCGCCGCCCGCTATCCCGCCTTCGACAAGGAGCTTGCCCGCCCCGTCGATCTGGAACAGCGCATCAATCTCTGCCACGCACGGCATCAGCAGGCAACGCCGCTGCCTTACGAGAGCCGTGAGCTGCTGGCGCTCACCGCGTTCGTCGCGGAGCAGTCGCGCGGCATCGCCATCGAATCCGGCGCCGATCCGCAACTCGAGCCCTTCATCGCCAAGGGACGCGAACTATTCATGCAGCGGCAGGGCCAGCTCAATCTGGCTTGCGCGAATTGCCATGACGACAATTGGGGCAAGCATCTTGCGGGATCGGCCATCACGCAAGGACATCCGACCGGCTATCCGATCTACCGGCTGGAGTGGCAATCGCTGGGGTCGCTGCAACGCCGGCTGCGCGGCTGCATCACCGGCATCCGCGCGCAAGCCTTCGATTACGGCGCGCCGGAACTGGTCGAACTCGAGCTTTATCTGATGTCGCGCGCGCAGGGGATGCCGATCGAGACCCCGGCGGTGCGGCCGTGAGCTATCGCGGCACCGCCAGCGACGCCAGCCCGGACACGTCCGCGCAGATCGCGTCGATCAGCGGACTTGCATCGTAGCGCTGATCCCAGCCGGCGGCGGCCGTTCGCAATTTTCCCTCCAGGTCCGCGTCGCTCATTGGGTTGACATCGCTGCCGCGCGCAGCCGGCTGCGACAGTTTGTGGACCGTGCCGTCGGCAGCGGTGATCTCGACCGCCGCGGCGGTGGTGGAAAACCCGTCGTCGCGCACAACTTCAACCTTGCTTCGCAGCGCCAGCACTTTTGCGTCGCGCACGCAGGCATCGGTGAACTGGTCAAGGCCGGCCCTGCCGGTCACAAGCGTCGCCGCGACCGCATGCTGCACACTCACCTGCGACTCCCGCCCGGTCGAAATATCCGGCCGGTCGGTACGGACGGCGAGCAGCGGATTTCCGCGTACCACGACGCGCGCGACCGCGGTGGCCGGATTGTCATGCCGCCAATCCAGCACGCAATCGAGCACCGGATGGATCACGAAGCCGCACGGATACGGCTTGTACGAGGTCGCCATGATCTCCCAGCTTTCGCCGAGACCTTCGGTCACCAGCGACAGATCGGCCGTTTCCCCGAGCGCGTGATAAAAACCCTGCACGCCGGCGAGCGGCTCCGGCGGCCCGTCAAACCCCTTCTCCGCCAACAGCGCCGACCACAACCCGTTGCGCGCGGCGTTACCGACGCTCAGGCTTTTCGCCGCCGTACCCAAGCATTCGCAAAGGCCCGCCGATTGCGTGGCCGCGGCGCCGAGCGCCCACACCATCCGGCGCTCGTCGAGTGCCAGCAGCTTGCCGCTGCCGGCGGCTGCGCCGAACACCCCGCAGGTCGAGGTGATATGCCAGCCCCTGTTGTAATGACTGGGCGAGATCGCGAGCCCGATGCGCGCCTGTATCTCATTGCCGAGGATGAACGCGAGCAACAGATCGGGCCCGCCGAGCCGCCGCAATTCGGCAAGCGCCAGCACCGCCGGCGCCACCGGCGCCGTCGGATGAATCACCGTGCGCAGATGCGTGTCGCAGAAGTCGTGGACATTGGCGCCGGCGGCGTTGAGGAAGGCCGCACTCAGCGCGTCGATTCGTTCGCTGCGCCCAACCACCGTCGCCCGCTTGCCGCCGGAAAATTCGGTGAGCGAGCGCAGCACGATCTCGACCGGCCCGCTGCGGCAGCCTGCCAGCGCCACGGCAAAGAAATTCATCAGCGAGCGCTTGGCCTGAAGCCGTATTGGGGACGGAATGTCGTCCCATCGCGTGGCGACAATGAAACGCGCGAGGTTTTCGGTAACGCCCGGCTTGTGCAGCATGTTTTCCTCTCAAGACTTGGGCCGGAGCATCGGCTGGCGCGCGCCAAAGCACAACTGCGCCTTCGGTAGACTGGACAGAAAATTTTGCCCTATGGTGCTGCCGGCAAAACAAGGCTCGCCGCCCGTGCGGGTCAGCAGAAACGGCTTTGGGAGGGCCGATGGCATGCGGACAAATTCGAGGCTGCTTGCATTGGTCCTTGCATTGGTCCTTGCATTGGTCCTTGCCTTGGTCCCTGCCCTTGCCGCGGGAACCGCGCGCGCCGACGATTATCCGTCACGGCCAATCCGGCTGATCGTGCCCTATGCGGCCGGCGGCGGCGCCGACTCGGTTGCGCGCATCGTTGCCAAGCGTGTGGGCGAGACCATCGGGCAGACCATCGTGATCGAAAACCGCGGCGGCGCCGGCTCGATCATCGGCACTGAACTCGTGAACAAATCCGACCCCGATGGCTACACGCTGCTGCTCGGCCAATCCGGGCCGATTTCGATCAACCCGGCGGTCTACAAGAAACTCCCCTACGATCCGCTGATGGACTTTGCGCCTGTCAGCATGACCACGGCCTATCCCTACATCATGGTGGTCAGCCCCGCGCTCGGCGTCAAAACCCTGCAGGAATTTGTCGCGCTCGCCAAAAGCAAGCCGGACGAATTGAACTACGGCACCACCGGCGTCGGCGCCGCCAATCACCTCGTCACCGAACTGTTCGACAGCAAGGCCGGCATCAAGATGACGCATATTCCCTATCGCGGCACCGCGCTCGCGGTGACCGATCTGATCGCCGGCCAGGTGCAGGTGGTATTCGCAGATCCGATTTCGGCGCTGCAGCACATCAATGCCGGCACCCTGCTCGCGCTGGCGGTGACCAGCAAGGAGCGTTCGCCAGTCGCGCCCACGGTGCCGACGATTTCCGAGAGCGGCTATCCCGGCTTCGACGCCATCGCCTGGCACGGCATCCTCGCGCCCGCCAATACGCCGCCCGCGATTATCAGGAAGCTCAATGCAGAAATCGTGGCGGCGCTGAAAGACCCGGAAACCAGGACGTTGCTGGAGAAGCAGGCGATGCAGACTGTCGGCAGTTCGCCGGAGGCCTTTGCCAGCTTCATCAAGCAGGACATCGCGGTCTGGAAGGAAGTGGCCGATCAGGCCAAGGTCGAGGTGAAGTAGATTTCTTCCAAGCCATCTGCCGCTACGTCACAAAATCGACGCCATGGAACCTGGCGCTCGCGCGTCAGCGGCCGGCTCAGGCAATCCTGATTTTCGAACACCTGACCGGCACCGATTGCCGTTTCGCCGACTGCGAAACGGAATCTGGGACGAAACCAAAGCCGATCGCTGGGGTTGATTCCGGTCACCGGCGGAGTTGCTAATGACCACAGATAGTAAACCTCCCCTCTCACAGAGAACCGTTGTCGGCGGAGCCGGCATGGCAGCGGCAGGCGCT
>JAQGKJ010000578.1 GCA_028290165.1 Bradyrhizobium sp.
ACGCGGCAAAGGCGTGGTACGCGCGGGTGAAATCCCGCCCGTCGTTCCGCCCGCTGCTGAGCGAATGGCTGGCGGGCGTGCCGGCGTCGCGCACCTACGTGGACCTCGACTTCTGAACGCACCCCTCAAGCTCTCTGCCGCCGACCTGAAGGCCGCGCTTGGCAGCGAGGCCCGCGCGCTCGGCTTCGATTGTGCTGGCGTCACCGACCCGGCTGTAATTGTGGATGCAGGAAAACATTTCCACGAATTCCTCGATGCCGGCGAGCATGGCGACATGGACTGGCTTGCCGCGCGTCCGGAGCGCCGCACCGACCCGCGCGCGCTGTGGGCGAATGTGCGTTCGGTGATCATGCTGGGCGTCAACTACGGGCCCGACGAAAATCCGCTTGCCATTCTGGAGAACCGCACGCGCGGCGCGATTTCGGTTTACGCGAGGGGCGACGATTATCACGACCTGATCAAAAAGCGGCTCAAGGCGCTGGCGCGATGGCTGGTCGCCGCCTCGGGTTGCGAGGTCAAGGTGTTCGTCGACACCGCCGCGGTGATGGAAAAGCCCTTGGCGCAGGTGGCGGGCTTGGGCTGGCAGGGCAAGCACACCAATCTTGTTTCGCGTGAATTCGGCTCGTGGCTGTTTCTCGGCGCGATTTTTACCACCCTCGATCTGCCGCACGACGCGCCCGATATCGACCATTGCGGCTCCTGCCGGGCCTGTCTCGATATCTGCCCGACCGCGGCGTTTCCAGCGCCGTACAAGCTCGATGCCAGACGCTGCATTTCCTATCTCACCATCGAGAGCAAGGGCCCGATCCCGCACGAATTCCGCAAGGCCATCGGCAACCGCATCTATGGCTGCGACGATTGCCTCGCGGTATGTCCGTGGAACAAGTTCGCGCAACAAGGCCGCGAGGCAAAGCTCGCCGCGCGCGATGAGTTGCGTGCGCCATCGCTGGCCGATCTCGCCGCTCTCGACGACGCCGCCTTTCGCGCACGATTCACAAAATCGCCGGTCAAGCGCATCGGCCGCGACCGTTTTGTCCGCAACGTGTTGATCGCGATCGGCAACTCGAATGACCGCACGCTGACGGTAGCAGCCGAGCGTCTCATGGATGACGAAAGCCCGCTGGTTCGGGGCGCCGCGGTGGGGGCGCTCTCACAGTTGCTGGGGCGGGAGGAATTTTCTGCGCGCGCGGCGAAGGCGCTCAACGCCGAGCCGGACGAGTCTGTCCGTGCGGAGTGGCGGCTTGCGGAGCGCGCCTAACACTCCGCTGTCATGCTCCGCGAAAGCGGGGCATCCAGTATTCCAGAGGCATTCGTGATAAATCGATATGCCACGGCGTACTGGATCGTCCGCTTTCGCGGACGATGACAGCAGTTACAAATTCCGTCATGGTCCCTCAGCTCATGACAAATCAGCCCTTCTTCACCAGAGACCGCGACGCCTACATTCCCACGCCCGTCGCCAGCGGGCCGTGGGACCCGCAATCGCTACACGGCCGCGTCATCATCGGTCTGTTGGCGTTCGAGATCGAAAAGCGCCACGGCGCCGACGATTTCGTGCCGGCGCGGCTGACGGTCGACATGTTTCGCCTGCCGAACCTTTCGCCGATCGAGGTCAAAACGCGGCTGGTCCGCGACGGCCTGCGCATCAAGGTGGTCGAGGCCGACTTCTTCAGCGACGGCGTCGCGATGGCGCGCGCCTCCTGCCAGCTGCTGCGGAAGACGCAAAATCCGCAAGGCCGGGTCTGGTCGCCGCCGAACTGGGACGCGCCCGCGCCCGCCGATATTACCGCTCCAACTGATCCGCGGCTCGGCATGCACGGCAAATGGGCGACCCGCCCGATCACAGGCTCGATGGGCACCGTCGGCCCGCGCCGGCTGTGGATGAGCGAAGTACGCGACCTCGTCGAGGGCGCAGCCCTGACGCCGTTCGTGCGGGTCGCGCTGGCGTCAGATTTTGCCTCTCCCTTCGCCAATGCCGGCGACCAGGGGCTGGGCTACATCAACAGCGACGTCACGCTGTATTTGCACCGCCTGCCGGTCAAGGAATGGATCGGCTTTGAGGTGGTCAACCATCACTCAACCGACGGCGTCGCGATCGGCGAGTGCTTTCTGTACGATCAACAGGGCCCGATCGGGACTTCCACCGTCGCAGCATTGGCGCAACGCAAGCCGATGCCGGCGATAGCGCCGGCACGGTAACGAAGTACTTTGCGACAATATACGCTCGGTTACCGTCATGGCCAGGCTTGTCCCGGGCATGACGAAGGAGAGATGACGCCGCTCACCCCATCTCCGCCACCGCCGCCAAAACCCGCGCGATGTCCTGCGGACGCGACAGGCGGTGATCGCCGTCCTGAATCACGGTGAGCACCACATCATCTTTGGGCAGCCGATGCGCCAGCGCGAACGCATGCTTCCACGGCACGTCCGGATCCTGCGCACCCTGCAGGATGCGAACCGGGCAGCCGACATCGATGGCGCTGCCGAGCAAAAGGTGGTTGCGGCCCTCTTCGATCAGCGCGCGGGTGATCGGATAGGGCGCGCCATATTGCGAGGGCCGCAGCCACACGCCCTGGGTCTCGATGTCATGGCGGGCTTCGGCCGAAAGGCTGTTCCACATCAGCGCTTCGGTGAAATCCGGCGCCGGCGCAATCAGCACCAGGCCCGCCAGCGAGGCCCGGTTGCCTTCACGTTTCGCGATCTCGCGTGCCAAAAGCAGCGCCATCCAGCCGCCCATCGATGAGCCGATCACGACCTGCGGGCCTCTGCAGAACTGCTCGAACACCGCGACGCTCTCTTCCAGCCAGCGCCCGACGGTGCCGTCGATGAAAGCACCGCCGGATTCGCCATGGCCGGAATAATCGAACCGGACGCAGGCGCGTTGGTGCTGGGCCGCCCAGGCATCCAGCGCCAAGGCCTTGGTTCCCTGCATGTCCGAATTGAACCCGCCGAGCCAGAACAGCCCGGGCGCGGCACCTTTGCGGGCGCGGACCGCGATGCGGCGCGCGGCCTCGTCTTTGCCGACCTCGATGAAGGCCGGTGGCTGCCCTGATACGGCGGGATCTGTCATGGGATTGTCACCCGGGTTCGCTGCTGTTTGCGTCAGCACACACGATCCGTCAACGGGCGCGAATACCGCCCCCGAGGGGCGCCGTGGCGCTTGCGGAGCGATCCCCTGCCCTCTATGTGGGCTGGTCTGAACATTTTGTGCCGGTCCGCGTTGCTTGGCGTGACCAAAATGCCTCGCATTTGATGGTTTATATCGCCGCATACGCGAGTTTGCTTGCCCGCTGAGCCTTAATCCTTCAAACTATCGCCTTCGTTCACAACCTTGGAGAACAACCCATTCGCCGTCCCAACAGAGCCCCGCCCGCTGCCACCAAAGACGGGCCGCGCACCAACGATGAAATCCGCAACGCACAGGTCCAGCTAATCGATCAGAACGGCCTGAACCACGGCACGGTCGAAACAGCGGCCGCCGTCAAGATGGCCCTCGAAGCGGGCATGGATCTCGTCGAGATTTCGCCGAACACCAATCCTACCGTTTGCAAGATCAAGGACTACGGGAAG
>JAQGKJ010000580.1 GCA_028290165.1 Bradyrhizobium sp.
AGCGCCAGCGCGGCGGTTTTGGGTTCATGGGCGGTCCCGGCGAAACGCAGATCGAAGCGGACCGCCGCCTGATCGGCGAGCGCATCACGCGGCTCGAGAACGAAATCAAGAAGGTTCAGGCGACGCGGCGGCTGCATCGCGCCGGGCGCAATCGGGTGCCGTATCGCGTGGTGGCGCTGGTCGGCTACACCAATGCCGGCAAGTCGACGCTGTTCAACCGCCTGACCCGCGCCGACGTGCAGGCTGCCGACATGCTGTTTGCGACGCTCGATCCGACCCTGCGCGCGCTCAAGCTGCCGCACGGCGGCAAGGCGATGCTGTCGGACACCGTCGGCTTCATCTCCAACCTGCCGACGCAGCTGGTTGCGGCGTTTCGCGCGACGCTGGAGGAGGTGCTGGAAGCCGACGTCATTCTTCACGTCCGCGACATCTCGCACGAAGATGCGGAAGCGCAGCAGCGCGACGTCGATACCGTGCTGCGCCAGCTTGGCATCGATCCCGATGCCGGACAGCGCATTCTCGAAGTCTGGAACAAGATCGATCGTTTCGATCCCGAAGAGCGCGAAAACCTGAAAAATATCGCCGCCCGCCGCCCGCCGGAGCGCCCGTGCTTCCTGGTTTCAGCCGAAACCGGGGAGGGGGTCGAGGCGCTGCTCGCGGCGATCGAGGAGCGGCTGGCGGCCACGCGGATGACGCTTGATCTGTCGATCGACGCTGCGGACGGCGCCGGCATCAGCTGGCTGCATCGCAATTCGGAAATCCTCAACAAGGAATTTCACGACGGGCGGTTCGACATGACCGTGCGTGTCGATGAGACCAAGCGTGACATCGTCGTCAACCGTTTTGACGCGGTGCCGCACGCGATTTGATCTATGGGTCCCGCTTTCGCGGGGACGACATCGAGAGAACCTACTCCTTGCTTTTCGCCTCGTTCCAAAATGCATCCATCTCTTCGAGCGACGCGCTTTCCAACGTGCGCCCCTGCGACTGCAATGCCCGTTCGATATGAGCAAAGCGGCGCTCGAATTTGGCATTAGTGCCGCGCAACGCCATTTCGGGATCGGCGCCGACATGGCGGGCCAGATTGACCAGTGCGAACAGGAGATCGCCGGTTTCCTCGGCGAGTTCTTGCACGTCGCCCCGATCAAGCGCTGCTTCGATCTCGTCGGCTTCCTCGCGAATTTTATGCAGCACCGCGCGAGGATCGTTCCAGTCGAACCCGACGGTCGAAGCCTTGCGCTGCAATTCCATCGCGCGCGCCAGCGCCGGCTGGCTCGCTTTCACGCTGGACAGCAGCGATTCGTGTCCGATCGCTTCCGGCGGCCGCCGCGCCGCGCGTTCGGCTTTCTCCTCCGCCTTGATACGATCCCAGGCGCCCTTGACGTCCGACGGCGTCAAGCGCCCATCCCGGTCGGCGAAGACATGCGGATGCCTTCTGATCATCTTGCGCGTGATCGCCTCGACCACGTCGCCGAACGAAAACGCATTCTCCTCCTCCGCCATGCGAGCATGAAACACCACCTGCAGCAGGAGATCGCCGAGTTCGTCACGCAAATCGTCGAGATCCCCCCGGGCGATGGCATCGGCGACTTCATAAGCTTCCTCGATCGTGTAAGGTGCAATCGTCGCAAAATTCTGTTCGAGGTCCCACGGGCAGCCGCTGCCCGGCGTTCGCAGCGTGGCCATGATCTCGAGCAGGCGGGAAATATCGCGGGAAGGGGTCATGGAACAGTGAAGCCTCTCAAGAAGTTCGGACCTGCAAGTCTGAACTTATATGCCGCAAGACGTGCGCTCATCCCAGCGAAACGAACGGAACAAATGGCACTTTCCACCGATTGGCGAAGGGATTGATGACCGCCAAGGGTACCCCATGAGTGACGGATTGCACGGCGAGACCGCACTGGTGCTGTTTTCAGGCGGACAGGATTCCACCACCTGCCTGGCCTGGGCGCTGGCGCGCTTTGCGCGCGTCGAAATGCTCGGCTTCAACTACAGGCAGCGTCACGCCATCGAGCTTGCGTGCCGCGAGCGCCTGCTTGAAGGCATGAAATCGCTGCGCGCGGATTGGGCTGCAAAGCTCGGCGAGAGCCATACACTTGATGTTCCGACACTGGCCGAGATCTCCGACACCGCGCTGACGCGCGATGTCGCGATCGCGATGGGCGCGGACGGCCTGCCCAATACTTTCGTGCCCGGCCGCAATCTGGTGTTTCTGACGTTCGCGGCCGCCTTGGCCTACCGGCGTGGCATCGGCCACATCATCGGCGGCATGTGCGAGACCGATTATTCCGGCTATCCCGATTGCCGCGACGAGACCATCCGGGCGCTCCAGAGCGCCCTCAATCTCGGCATGAACAAAACCTTCGAGCTGCACACGCCGCTGATGTGGCTCGATAAGGCCGGCACATGGAGGTTGGCAAATGAGCTCGGCGGGGCAGGGCTGGTCGATCTGATCCGCGAACACTCCCACACCTGCTATCTCGGCGAACGCGGCGCGCGGCACGATTGGGGCTATGGTTGTGGCGAATGCCCGGCCTGCGCATTGCGCGCGAAGGGTTGGCGGGATTACGTGGGGCGGTGAGCTTGCCGCGCGCACAATGTCTCATCCGCGCAATGACGGCCTAGCCAAAATCCTCAGATCTTAGCACGATCGGCGAACCATGCGGCGTACGGTCGGCGGCGTGGTCCCAGGCATCGCGGTAGCGATGCAGGGTATGGGCGGAGGCGACGCCCTTCTCGGCAACCAGGCGTTCCAGTGTCGCCAGCCAGTGCCGGTAGTAGGTCTCGCCGGTATCAGGATCGCCGTTTGCTTGTGCGCGTGCAATTTCGTCGGCAAGCGTTGCCGCCCATTCGTTCCAGGTGAACAGGCCACGTTCATGCAGCGCTAGCGCCATCGCAAAGGCCTGCGCCTCCCACGGTTCCCGAAATACCGGGCCATCATCGTCGCGGGGAATGCTCGGTACAGCACGGGTCGCATGCGCCGCGGCGGCGTCCATCATGCCGCCTCCAGATATGGCTCGAACGCGTCGATCGATACCTTGACCGTCGGGTCGGCGCCCGAGCCCCATAATTCGGCCCCTTCGAACACGACCGTGTAGAGCCATTGCGGGTTCTCGCCGGATTCCGTCGCAGCCGAGTCCGGAAACACCTGACAGCCGTGGTCGCGTTCGATCACGCCGACATGGCCGCGCGCGTAACGTGGCAGCCGCGTGTGGGTTGCGGGATGAATGTTCTTTGTGCGCACACGGTCGCCCGTCTTGAATTTTGCTGGCGCCGGCGCGGGGCGGCCGAACTTGCCGCGCACCATGATGCGCTCGACATCATCGAGGGTGAACTTGCCGCGATTGAGCGGCTTTGCCGGTTCGATGGCGTGGCCGGCGGCGATTTCCCCGGCTGCAACAAAACCCTTGTCGATCAGCAGGTCTTCGAGACCCAAAAGCCATTTCTTGTAGTAGGAACTGCCGAGATAAACCGCGGGCGGCAACGCCTCGCGGTAGAAGCGCGAGGTGTCGATATTGAACGCGCCGGCCGCGCCCATCGCGCGGACCATCGCCAGCACGCGCGCTTCCCATTTTGTGTGAAACATCGGCTCGTTCGGCTCGGGTTCGACCTTGCCGAAACCATCCATGCCGCCCATGTCGTGCACGCCGTTCACGACGGTGCTCCCGGCGTCTTCGGAAACCCGGTGCCGATCATCGAGTCCCGCGTCACCAGCTCGGCGAGCTGCCGCTCGCTCCAGCCCGAGGTACCCTCGGGCCGCATCGGCAGCACCAGGAAACGCGTCTCGGCGGTTGAATCCCAGACGCGGATCTCGGTTTCCTTCGGCAGGCTGACGCCGAAGTCGGCTAGCACGCCGCGCGGGTCTTTCACGGCGCGGGAACGATAGGGGGCGGCCTTGTACCAGACGGGAGGAAGCCCCAGCATTTCCCAAGGGTAACAGGAGCACAGCGTGCAGACGACCATGTTGTGGCACAGCTTGGTGTTCTCGACAGCGACCAGATGATCGCCGACCCGGCCGACATGACCGAGCGTGCTCACGGCCTTGGTGGCGTCATCCAGTAGCGCCCGCTTGAACGCAGGATCGGACCAGGCCCTTGCGACAACCTGCGCGCCATTGTGCGGGCCGATTTTCGTCTCGTAGGCCTGAATGATGGCATCGAGCGCGGCCGGTTCGACATAGCCCTTTTCGGTTAAAATCGTCTCGAGCGCGCGCACGCGCAGCTCAGTTTCGGACAAGTCCGAATGGTCGTGATCGTGGCGATGATCGTGATCGTGACTGGTCATGGGAACAAACATAGGCGGAATATTCTGCCGCTGTCGAGATGTTGCTTGGGGAGCTTTGATAGCCTGGATTTGATCGCGATTTCGGCCGGGAGCGCCCCTTGGTCGAGGAACCATCGCTCCATTGCACCATTGCCGGCGCGGGGCTCCCTTTCGGAGAGCGATCATGCAACTCGACAAGAAAAAGATAGCTATTCTCGCGACCCATGGCTTCGAACAATCGGAACTCGAAGTTCCCCGCGACAAACTGAAGGCCGCCGGCGCCACCGTCGACATCATTTCGCTCAAGCCGGGCGAAATCAAAGGTTGGGACATGAAAGACTGGGGCCGGCCGGTCAAGGTCGACAAGACATTGGATCAGGTTTCGGCCGACGACTACGATGCGCTGGTGTTGCCGGGCGGTCAGATCAATCCCGATCTGCTTCGGGTGGAACCGGCGGCGCTCGCCTTCATCAAGGCGATCTTTGACCAGAAGAAGATCGTCGCTGCCGTCTGCCATGCGCCGTGGCTGCTGATTGAAACCGGTCTCGCCAAAGGCCGCAAGATGACGTCGTACAAGTCGATCAAGACGGACGTCAAGAACGCCGGCGCCAAATGGGAAGATTCCGAGGTCGTCGTCGACAAGGGTGTCATTACCTCCCGCAATCCCGGCGACCTCAACGCCTTCAGCGCCAAGATCATCGAAGAAGTCGGCGAGGGCAAACACGCCAAGCGGAGTGCGGCTTAGGCGCTGGAAACTAAACACGGGTCCTCCGCCCATTTTTGAGCTATCCTGCCGAAAAATCTGACGGGCAGGGAGCGCGGCTGTGGCGGAGTTCGTAACCATCGAAAAGGGACTCGGGCCCGACGGACGCATCGCGGTGGTGCGCTTCGACCGTGGCGACGGCATCAACGCGCTGTCGCCGGAGGCGTTGCGCCAGTTGACTAGCGCCGCGCGCAGTTTTGAGGACGACGGTGATACCTCGGTGGTGGTGCTCACCGGCGGCAACGATGCGTTCAGCGCTGGCTTCGACCTCAAAGACCCCGAAGGCCGGTCGCGCCGCTCCATGGATATCGGGTCGCTGCGCCGGCACCTGAAACTCGGGCCGCGGCTTACCCGCGCCTGGCAGGAAATGGAGCAGATCACCATCGGCGCCATCGAGGGCTTTTGCATTGGCGGCGGCGTGGCGCTGGCGGTCGCGCTCGACTTTCGCGTCATGGGCCGTGACGCCCATCTGCGGGTCCCCGAGATCGGGCTCGGCATGAACATGAGCTGGCAAAGCGTTCCGCGCTTGCTGCACCTGATCGGACCGGCCCGCACCAAGCAGGCGGTGATCCTGGCCAACCAGCGCATCTCGGCCGCCGAAGCCTACGAATGGGGCCTGGTGCAGGAGGTGGCCGATCCCGGCGGGGCCTTTGAAGCCGCCATGACGTTCGCCCGGAAAGTCGCGGAGCAGCCGCCGTTGTCGGTCGCGATGACCAAATCGACCGTCAATCGGCTGGCGTACGCGCTCGACGACCTCGCCAGCCATATGGACGTCGACCAGTTCGCGCTGGCGAGTTTGACCGAGGACCACAAGGAGGGCGTGGCGGGGTTCCTGGAGCGGCGCAAGCCGCGGTTCAGGGGACGGTAGCCCAACAGGGAACTCCCGCTTCTGCAGATTGAAGCAAGACCGGCGCAATCGCAGCAAAGCAACCAAAGTTATTGCGAGGTGGACGCATAGGTTTCCGTGCACACCCGGGTTCTCGTGAACGCAGGTCCATCAGCGGACGACGTTGCGAAAAAGTGACGTCGCCGGCAGGCGGCCGCGTTCCCGCGATCTCGATCACTCGCGCACAGGAATGACTTCATGGCCAAACGCCCCACCCTCACTACCGACAGCGGCATGCCGGTCGCCGACAACCAGAACAGCATCACGGCGGGTCCGCGCGGCCCGGTGCTGATGCAGGACTTCGTTCTGTTCGAGAAGCTTGCCCGCCAGAACCGCGAGCGCATTCCCGAA
>JAQGKJ010000173.1 GCA_028290165.1 Bradyrhizobium sp.
CCGGCTGGCAGCGTTGCTGCACGACGCGCCGGAATATGTCATCGGCGACATGATCTCGCCGTTCAAGGCGGTGCTGGGCGGTGACTACAAAGCGGTGGAGAAACGGCTGCTTGCGGCGATCCACATCCGCTTCGGGCTGCCGCCGGTGCTGGGCCCCGAGATCGAGCGGCAGATCAAGGAGGCCGACCGGGGCGCGGCCTATCTCGAGGCGACGGAACTTGCAGGGTTTGCGCAAGCCGAGGCGAAACGCCTGTTCGCGCGCGATCCCGGCCTGCCGCCGGCGACGCGACGCGATTATCTCAACCCCTGGACCGCGGCCAAGGCCGAGAAGCGGTTTTTGGCGCGGTTCAAGGTGATATCGTTGTCGTAGGCGCATCTTTACCGTGCCCACCTGCCGCCACCGTGACGCTTTTTAGGTGGGCACGCTTCGCTTTGCCCACCCAACATCTTATAATCGGCCGAACAAAAAGGACCTTCATGATTCACGTCTGCTCGCTTGCTGCACTGCCCGACACCGTCAAGGCCACCGGCGCCAGCCATATCCTCACGGTGATGGCCAATGTCGACCAGGTGCAGCGGCCGGTTTCGGTGCTCCCGGCCAATCATCTGAAAGTTCAGATGGACGATATCACCGAACAGATCGACGGCTTTGTCGCGCCGTCGGATACCCATATCGAGCAGGTGCTGAACTTCGTGCGCGGCTGGGACCGCAACGCGCCGCTGGTCGTCCATTGCTATGCCGGCATCAGCCGCTCCACCGCGAGCGCCTTTGCGGCTGTCTGCATGCTCAATCCGCATCGCGATGAAATGGCGATCGCGCGGCAGATTCGCGGGGCCTCGCCGATCGCATCGCCGAACCGGCTAATCGTCAGTCTGGCCGACAAGGCATTGGGCCGCGAGGGACGGATGCTGCGCGCGCTCGACGAAATGGGGCCGGGCAGCATGACGGTCGAAGGCCGGCCGTTCCGGATCGATCTCGACTGATGTCCATGAACGGCGCCAGATGAGCGAAAAGCTTCTGACGCCGATCGAAATCGGCCTGACCGCCGCAATCGTCGCGATCGAAGGCAACGAGCCGCTGATCCTCATCGCCGCCGGCAGCGACGACGACAAGCTCGCGGGGCTTCCGTTCGGACCGTTCGATGCGGTCGCGCACCGCACCTTCGAGATCGGCCTGCGCGCCTGGGTGGAAGAACAGGCGGGATTGCGGCTGGGCTATGTCGAGCAGCTCTATACATTTGGCGATCGTGGCCGGCACACCCAGGCCGGCGACACCCATGTCGCGTCGATCGGCTATCTCGCGCTGACGCGTGCCGCCGACAACGCCTCGCATGCGCCCGGCGCGACGTTTGAGCCCTGGTATCGCTTCTTCCCCTGGGAGGACTGGCGGGAAGCGCGGCCCGAGATGATCGAGCGCGACATCCTTCCCGAACTCACGCGCTGGGCGGCGGAAAGCGAGCAGCCGGAAACGGCGCGCGCGCTCAGCCGCAAGGATCGCGTCCGCCTCTATTTCGGCACCGAGGGCGCGCATTGGGACGAGGAGCGCGTGCTCGACCGTTACGAGCTGCTCTACGAAGCCGGGCTAGTCGAGGAAGCGCGACGGGACGGACGCCCTGCGGCAATAGCGCGCAAGTCTATACCCCGCCTCGGCGTATCGATGCGCTTCGACCACCGCCGGATTCTCGCCACCGCGATGGGACGATTGCGCGCCAAGTTGAAATACCGTCCTGTGGTATTTGAACTTTTGCCACCCGAGTTCACACTCACTGAACTGCAACGGACCGTCGAGGCGATCTCGGGGCGGCATCTGCACAAGCAGAATTTCCGCCGGCTGGTGGAAGCCGGCGCCCTGGTCGAACCGACCGGCGTGACGTCGACACAGACCGGCGGACGGCCCGCCGCGCTGTTTCGCTTCCGTCGCGAGGTACTGCAGGAGCGGCCGGCGCCGGGCCTGCGCGTCCGCGGGCGGCGCTGAAGATTTGACGCGGTAAGCCCTCGACACCGGGCCGATCGCCTGGAGGCCTGATGTTCGATTTGCCGTTCGATTTCTTTTCGCTCTTGATTGCCATCGTCGCGTTTATTTTCGCGCGCAAGGCTTTCAATCAAGCCGCCGCGCTGCGGGTACGCCTGGATGCGATCGAAGCGGCGGGGCTGCAGGCGAGGCCCGGCCCGCCACCGCTTACGCCGCTGCAGGAGCGTGAGCAAACGCTCGCAACTTCATCGCCCGGCGTCGCACCCGAACAGCAGGTCACGGCTGCCGATGCTGAGCCCCTTGCGCCCGAGGCGGACGACAACACCGCCACGCCGCAACATGACGGCGACGGCGCGGCGCCGCCACCCCTCCCCCAACCGAGCCCCGGCTTCGAGGAGCGCATTGGCACCCGCTGGGTGGTCTGGGTCGGCGGATTGACGCTCGCGCTCGGCGGTTTCTTCATGGTCCGCTATTCGATCGACGCCGGACTGCTTGGGCCGGGCGTGCGCACCTTGCTTGGCGGTGCGTTCGCGATCGCGCTGCTTGCGGCCGGCGAATGGACGCGCCGCAAGGAGAGCATCTCCACGATCGAAGCGCTGCCGATCGCCAACATTCCCGCCATTCTCACCGCCGCAGGCACCGCGGTCGCGTTCGCAACCGTCTATGCCGCGTACGCGCTGTATGATTTTCTCGCGCCCGCAACCGCCTTCGTTCTGCTCGGGCTGGTGGCGCTGGGCACCCTCGCCGCGGCGCTGCTGCACGGACCGGCGCTGGCGGGCCTCGGCATCGCCGCCGCCTTCGTCACGCCGATCCTTGTTTCTTCTGAAAAACCCGATTTCTGGGCGCTCTACATCTATCTCGCCATCGTCACCGCGGCGGCGTTCGGACTTGCGCGGATCAGGCTGTGGCGCTGGCTCGCGGTCACCACCATTGTATTTGCATTGCTCTGGACCTTTCCCTGCCTGCAATGCGGCCCGCCGATGGTCGGCCCGCATGCTTTCCACGTCATGTCCGGGTTTTTCCTCGCGGCATTGCTGGTGGTGTGCGGATTCATGTTCGGTCCGCCCGCCGACGAAGGCCGGATCGAGCCAATCTCATCCGGCTCGCTCGCGGGCTACCTGCTGGGCGCAACCATGATCGTACTCGAGAGTTCCCATGCCGATGCGGCCATCATTGGCTTCGCAGTTCTGGTAGCCGGCACGTTATTGGTGGCGTGGCGCGCTCAGGCCGCCACCGGCGCGATCGCCGCTGCGGCCGCATTCGTTTTCGTCGTGTTCGCCGAATGGGCGGTCCGCGGCAATCCGGACATGCTGGTGTTGCCGGGCGGACCGCTGCCCGGCATCGGCCCCACTGCGACCGATGCCTCCGTGACGTTGCATCTGATCACGGCCGCGATTTTCGCTGCTGGATTCGGCGCCGCGGGATTTTTGGCGCAGGGCCGCTCGGTCAGCGCCATTATCCCAGTGATATGGTCGGCCGCGGGCGTGTTCACGCCGCTGGCGCTAATGATCGCGCTCTATGCCCGCATCGCCCATCTCGATCGCTCGATCCCGTTCGCGATCCTGGCGATGGTCCTTGCGGCGGCCTATGCTGCTGCAACCGAAATTCTCTCCACGCGAGACAACCGGCCGGGACTGTCGATTTCGACCGCGCTGTTTGCCACCGGTGCGCTGGGCGCGCTGGCGCTGGCGTTGACCTTTGCGCTTGAAAAAGGCTGGCTCACGATCGCGCTAGCGCTGATGTCGATGGGCACGGCGTGGATTTCGATGCAGCGGCCGATCCCGTTCCTGCGGGCGCTGGCCGCCATTCTCGCCGGCATCGTGGTGCTGCGCATCGGCTATGAGCCGCGCATCGTCGGCAATGCGGTCGGCACCACGCCCATTTTCAATTGGCTGCTATGGGGCTACGGCATTCCGGCGGCATCGTTCTGGATCGGAAGCTACCTGCTGCGCCGCCGCGGCGACGACGCGCCGCTGCGCACGGTGGAGTCGGCTGCGATCCTGTTCACGGTGCTGCTGGCATTCATGGAGATCCGCCATGCCGTGAATGGCGGCGATGTTTACCGCGATACGGCCGGCCTCACCGAAACAGCGCTGCAGGTCTGCGTCGCGCTCGCAATGGCGATCGGCCTGGAGCGGCTGCGCATCCGCTCCGGCAGCGTCGTCCACAACGTCAGTGCTGTTCTGCTCACGGCGTTTGCCGGGCTGGCCACCGTGTTCGGGCTACTGTTCCTCGACAACCCGGCGATCTGGCCTATCAACATCAGCGGCCAATTTATCAATGCCATCCTGCCCGGCTATGCGATGCCTGCGGTGCTCGCGGTGCTGTTGTCCTATGCGGTGGCCGGCCAGCGGCGCACAGCCTATGCCAACACCATCGCAGCGGGTGCGCTCATTCTGGCGCTGAGCTATCTGACGCTGGAAATCCGCAGGCTTTATCACGGCCCAGTCCTGACCAGCGGCGCCACCAGTAGCGCCGAGCAATACACCTATTCGATTGCCTGGCTGGCATTCGGCGTGATCCTTCTCGGCATCGGCATCGTCTTCAATTCGAAGCGCGCCCGGCTCGCTTCCGCCACCGTGATCGCGCTCACCATCCTGAAGGCATTCCTGATCGACGTGTCGACGCTGACCGGCGTCTATCGCGCGCTGTCGTTCATGTGCTTAGGGCTGGTGCTGGTGGCGATCGGCTGGCTTTACCAGCGCATCCTGTTCCGCAGACAGGCGCCGCCGCCGACCGCATCCAATGCAGCCCTTGCGCCCGAAGGGTAGAGCTTTCGGGGCGCGGCAAGGGCGCCGCGTCCCGCAGACAGACATTACCGGTGCGAGCCCGGCGTCCGCTTCGCAAAGCAACCACGCGCTACCTGGAATTTTGCAGTTCTTCGCCGAGTTTTTCCAAAAGCCCACGGGAGCCTTCCTCACGTGACTTCGGCGCGTGTGCGTCATCGAAATAAGCACCCTGTTCGGTATAGATCAGGCGTCCCGTTGCCGGAGGGCGCCAGCTCCACGGTGCTCATACCAACGGCCGCGGCTTTTGACTCATTTTGGGATTCCCAAATCGGGGAAGTTCTGATTCGATGCTTGCTCTTGAGAGAGGAGCAGCATCGATGGGTGGAGCGGTTAGGGTCATACGGCTTGATTT
>JAQGKJ010000608.1 GCA_028290165.1 Bradyrhizobium sp.
CGCTGTGCCCTCAAAAGGTATCAATTCAATTGCTCACACAAGCGAGATGGTCACAAACCGCCGCGCGTCGCCTCAGCAAATCCTGTTCGCGCTTGTTGCCCGCCAGCGCCGCGGCCGCCTCGAACGCGGCTCGGGCTTCCTGGTAGCGGCCGAGCTTTTGCAAGAGGTCGCCGCGAACGCTGCCCAATAGATGATAGCTTTTGAGCGCGCGCTCGTCGATAAGGCCGTCGACGACGGCGAGCGCGGCTTCCGGGCCGTCGGCCATGCCGACAGCCACCGCGCGGTTGAGCTCGATGACCGGCGAGCGGACGAGCTTGGCGAGCTCTGCATAAAGTCCGGATATGCGCGGCCAGTCGGTCGCATCCGCCGTGGTGGCCTGCGCGTGGCAGGCGATGATCGCCGCCTGCAGCGCATAAAACCCGCCGGCGCCGCCGAGTTCACGCGCGCGCGCGAGCGCCAGCATCCCTCGCCTGATCTGAAGCTGGTCCCAGAGCCCGCGGTTTTGCTCCAGCAGGAGAATGGGTTCGCCGGCGGCGTCGGTGCGTGCCGCCGTGCGCGAGGCGTTCAACTCCATAAGTGCGAGCAGTCCATGGGTTTCGGGCTCGTGCGGCGCGATCGAGGTGAGCACGCGGCCGATGCGAAGCGCTTCATTGCAGAGCTGGGGACGCAGCCAGTCGACGCCGCGCGCCGCGGTATAGCCTTCGTTGAAGATGAGATAGACGACCTCCAGCACCGAGGCGAGCCGTTGCGAAAGTTCCTCGCGGCGCGGGGTCTCGTAGGCGAGCCCGGATTCGGCAAGCGTCCGCTTGGCGCGCACGATACGTTGGGCGATCGTCGCGTCCGGCAGCAGGAAGGCGCGGGCGATTTCTTCCGTGGTCAGGCCGCAGATCATCCGCAACGCCAGCGCCGCGCGGGCCTCGCGCGACAGCAGCGGATGACAGGCGGTGAAGATCAGCCGCAGCAGTTCATCGCCGATGTCGTCGTCGAGTGCCGCGTCGAGATCCGGCACGGCCTGCTGCTCCTGCTCCAGATCAGACGCCAGCATCCGATGCTTGCGCGCAAGCATTTTGGCGCGGCGCAGCTGATCCAGCGCCCGGCGCTTGGCGGTCGCCATCAGCCACGCGCCGGGTTTTTCCGGAATGCCGGTCGCCGGCCAATGCTCGAGCGCTGCCAGCAGGGCTTCCTGCGTCAGGTCCTCAGCCAGCGGCACGTCGCGCAGCATCCGCGACAGGCCCGTGATCAGCCGGGGCTGCTCGATCCGCCACGCCGCCAGGATTTTCGCATTGATGTCGGCGGCCGTCATCGCCGCCGACCGCATTGAGCGGAGCGTTGCCTCAAGGGCCGGCAAACGCGCGGACCTCGCACGTCCCTTCCCAGCCCGGCATGAAATCCTTGTGCAACTGCATGAATTCGACCGCCGCAGCAATGGCCTCTTCCTTGTCCCGCAGCTCGAAGATCGCGTAGCCGCCGACGATCTCCTTGGCTTCCACGAACGGGCCGTCGATGACGCTGAGCTTGCCGTCGGCAATGCGCACCTGGGCACCCGTTTCAACCGGCATCAGCCCGCCGCTGTCGAGCATGCGGCCAGCCTTGATCTCCCGGTCGGCGAGCTTGTGCATCGCCTCCATGAGTTCCGGTGTCGGGTTTCCCGGGGGACCGGGATGTTTGACGATATACATGAAGCGCATCGGAAACTCCTCTTGGGGCGAGCCGTGGGCACTATAGCCTTGCGGAACTGTCTCGCTATAGCCTTGCGGAACTGTCTCGCTATCTCAATCGACGAACCAGCCCGCGCAGGATCGACATCCGCTGTGCAAAAATTTTAGCCACGCACCCTCGAAAGGAGCTAACTTCCCCTGCGGGACGTGTTCCGACGCAGATGGCTGGCGTCGTCTGAATTCAGAGTGCCCTCAAAATACCAGGCTTCTTCGGGAGCTACCGCATGATCCATCGGCGAACCGCCATTTGTTGCGCGCTCACGATTGGACTTGTCCTCGGCCCGGCCCTGTTGGTCGCGGCGCCGCCGCAACTGGCGTTGGCTCAGCAACCCCCGTCGAAGACGACCCTGATCACATTGGGTACGCAGGGTGGCCGCTGCGAAGCAAAACCCGTTCACAGCCGGCCAACGTACTGGTCGTCAACGACGAGCCTTACATCATCGACGCCGGAAACGGCGTCGCCCGGCAGCTTGCGGTGGCAGGCGTACCGCTTGGCCGAGTGGGCCAGATCTTCATCACCCACAACCACGATGACCATAATGCCGACCTCGGAACGATGATGGGCCTGGCGTGGACGCTGGGCCGGTCCGCCCCCATCACCGTTCACGGCCCGAAGGGCACCCGCGATATGATCGACGGGTTCCTCAAGTTTTTCAGCGCCAACAGAGACATCAGGCTCTCGGACTTTCCTGATTTTTACAAGGCGATGCCGGAGCAGCTCTTCAACGTGCAGGAGATCGAAGGACCGGGCGCCATCTACAAGGACGCCAATGTCGAGGTCGAGGCGATCGAGAATTGCCATTTCCACTTTCCGTCTTCCGCCGCGAGCAACGCAAAATCCTACGCGCTGCGTTTCAAGACGGCGGACAAGACGATCGTTTTCAGCGGCGACACCGGGCCGTGCGTGCCCATGGTGAATTTCGCCATGGGTGCAAATCTCCTGGTCCACGAGGTCATCAATCTGGATCTGTACCAGGCCGCGTTGAAAACGCGCCCGTTCTCCCCCGAACAGAGCCAGGACCTATTACGCCACATGAAAGAAGATCACGCATCGCCTGACGAAATTGGCAAACTCGCCGCGAGCGCCAAGGTCGGAATGGTCGTTCTCAGCCATATCATCCCGGGTGACGCGAACGATCCGGACAATGCCTACAGTGACGGCGTCGCCGCGCATTATTCGGGAAAGATTGTGGTCGCGAAGGATTTGATGCTGTTCTGAAAGCGCCCGCGCCGAAGAGCCGGCTCAGGTGGGCTTTCTGGATCGTTCTTCCTCGAGCGTCACCGCGACGGCCGCATTGGCCGACAGCCGCACCTTCTGTCCCTCGACATCGGCGACCAGCCCCAGATCGATGAAATGGTGGTGGCCCTTGTGACGTCCTTCGCCGCTGTCGGCCTTGGCGAGCTTGATCCTGCCGTGTTCGACGCGATCGACACTTCCGATGTGAACGCCGTCCGCGCCGATCACTTCCATGTGCTGCTTTATACTTATTCTTAACTCAGGCCGCGGCCTTCGCTGAAGCAGTTCATCGCGCTGTTTGGTCAGGAGTTCGAGTTGAGCTTCCTGGTCGGCGATACGCTGCGCGTTCAGCTCCTCGACCGCACCACCGGAATAGGCGGCGGCTTGCTCCTCCAATTCGGTGAGGTTTTCCCTTATAGCAGCGATGCGTTCCTCAATCTGCGCGAGATTTAGCGGAAGGTCAGTCATGGATCACCTCTTCGACATCGCTCGCTCCAGCCCCCGGAGCGGCGCTACCCCAACGCCGGGACAGCCGGTTCTGTTTCCCACCACCGGACCCGAAACGTAAAGATTTACTGCCGCAGCATGATCAGCGGATCGGCGGCGTCGGGCACGCGCCGCCACTGCGCGTTGTCGTCGGCTTCAAAGCGCCAGACCTCGCCGTTTTGTGACAACAATAACAGCTCGCCGCGCTCCAGCCGCCACATCGTCGGCGCAAACGTTGCAACCGCCGGATCGCAGCGCGGCTTGAGGAAGACCTGGAAATTGTCCGCCGTCGCTTCGGTGTTGGTCAGCGTGAGGCCGCAGATCGATTGGCCGTTGCCGCGGACCATCGCCCAGTCGCCGATCATCTGGTCCATCGATTTCGCCAGCGAACGCGCGGCGGCGAGGTTTTGAAGGATATAGATGCCCTCGCCTTGCCTTAGGCCCTCGAAAATTCCGCTCTCGACTTCGGTAAAGTCGATCACCGGCTGACCGGCGGCATCCTGCAGCCGCACGATATCGAGACCCTTGATATTCCAGGCCGTGATGTCCTTGGTGAAGGGCAGCGCCGCAGCACAACCCGGCTCGAGCTCGAGTTTCAGGCCCTGCGGGTTCGCATCGCTCTTCAGCGTGACCACGCAGGTCTTGCTGCGCTCGGTGGTCGAGAGCTCCCACTGGCCGACCATGTCTTTCTTCAGGGTCGAGGCATCCTGCGACGAGGCCGGCGTGGCCCAGGCGGCCAACGCCGACAGCGCCGCAAGCGCGATGCCAAAGCGCCCCGTCATCAGCGGCTCTTCACCGGCGTCTCCGCGACCGGCGTCAGCGGCGGTTTTCCCGCGAACCAGGCTTTCAGATTGTCGACCACCAGCTGATCCATGGCATTGCGCGTCACCACCGACGCGGAGCCGATATGCGGCAGCAGCACCACGTTCTGCATGGTGCGTAATTCATCCGGCACCGTCGGCTCGTTGGCGAACACGTCGAGCCCCGCGGCCAGGATGGTCCCCGACTTCAGCGCGGCTATCAAGGCCGGCTCGTCGACCACCGAGCCGCGTGCCACGTTGATGATCACGCCACGCGGGCCGAGCGCCTTCATGACATCGGCGTTGACCATTTTCGCCGTCGCAGCACCACCGGGGACGATGATGACAAGCGTATCCACCGCCTTCGCCATCTCGATCAGATTGGGATAATGCTTGTACGACAAGCCATCGGCCGGTTTGCGCGTATGATAGACCACCGGAACGCGCGAAGCATCGAGCCTGCGCGCGATCGCCTGGCCGATCCGGCCCATGCCGACCATCCCGACCTTGCGATCCCGGAGCGAACCGACGCTCAACGGAAAATTTTGTGTCAGCCAGAGACCGGAACGCAGGTAACGGTCGGCCTTGATGAACTCGCGCAGGGTGACGATCAAAAGCCCCATCGCGATATCCGCAACCTCTTCGGTCAGCACATCAGGCGTATTGGTGACGACGATTTTATGCTCAGCCGCGTAATTGGCATCGATGTGGTCGTAGCCGACGCCGAAAGCGGAGACGATCTCGAGCTTTGGAAACCGCGCCAGCGTCGCGGCATCGCCGCGCACCGAATTATAGGTCACCGCAGCGCCGCGGATTTTCTCCGCGACCGCCGGCGTCAGCCGCTCGAGGTCGGCGATGGTCTCGAACGAATGCAGCACGAACTGGTCGGAAAAGCCGTTGTCGACGATCGGCTTGCTCGGCCCATAGACCAGCAAATCGATCTTTTCGGAGGAAATATTGCCGCCAACCATCAGTTTTCCTTTCCAAGCGCGCTCTCGTGCCAGCGCCGTAATACCAGGTGCGAGGTTATCGCCAGCAGCCCATAAATGACAATCCCGGCGGCGGAGAGCAACAACAATGCCGCGAACATTCGGGGAATGTTGAGGCGGTAACCGGACTCTGCGATCCGGTAGGCGAGACCGGAACCCGCTCCGGCAGAGCCCGCCGCGATCTCGGCGACCACGGCGCCGATCAGCGACAGGCCGCCGGCGATCCGCAATCCGCCGAGGATGAAGGGCAATGCCGACGGCAGTTTGAGATAGGCGAGCGTCTGCAGCCGCGACGCGCCGTAAAGCTGGAACAGGCCGGCCAGATTGCGATCCACCGAATTCAGCCCGAGCGTGGTGTTGGACAGCACCGGAAAGAATCCGACGATCCAGGCGCAGACGATGACGGCGGTCTGCTGCGGAAGGTAAATCAACAACAGCGGCGCGACCGCAATCACCGGCGTGACCTGCAGGATGACCGCATAGGGAAACAGCGAATATTCCAGCCACTTCGATTGATTGAACAAAAGCGCCAGCGCGACGCCGCCGACGGCGGCGGCGACAAAGCCTTCGAGCGTGGTCACCAGCGTCGTGACCAGCGACTGCGACAGCACCGGCCAGTCTTGAATCAGTGTCCGGAACACCGCGCCCGGTCCCGGCAGCACATAGGGCGGAATGTTGTTGAGCCGCACCACGAGCTCCCATACCGCGATTCCGGCCGCGAGCACGACGATCGGAAGCAGGATCCGCACAAGGCGCAAGGCGCGGCTGTCTGGTGCGGCCTGCTCGGCGGATAGTGGCGGTGTCTGCAAAGAGCTCATGACCCGCCCTACCCGGAATAGGACGGTGCCAGCGCGTTCGACACCTCGCGGCAATAGCCGGCATATTCGGCGGAGGTACGAAACTCCTCTCCGCGTGGTTCGGGCGCATCGATGCGAATTTCGGCACTGAGGCGCCCGGGCCGCTGTGTCATCACGATCACGCGCTGCGACAAATATACCGACTCGAATACCGAATGCGTGACGAAGATGACGGTCTTGCGCAAATTGCGCCACAGCGCGAGCAGGTCGTTGTTCAAGCGAAAGCGGGTGATTTCGTCGAGCGCGGCGAACGGTTCGTCCATCAAGAGAATATCCGGATCGGTGACGAGCGCCCGCGCCAGAGAGACCCGCATCTTCATGCCGCCGGATAGTTCGCGGGGATAAGCGCCGGCGAATTCCGAAAGCCCCATTTGCGCCAAGGCCTCTTCGACGCGCGCATTCGCCTCAGCCGTGGGCAGATGCGCAAGCTTCAGCGGCAACCGCACATTCTCCGCTACGCTGGTCCACGGCATCAGCGTCGGCTCCTGAAACACAAAACCGACGGGATGCCTTCCGCGCATCTCGCCGGCAGGTTTGGCGATGCCGACGCTGCCGGATGTCGGCGCGCTGAGGCCTGCGATCAGCCTCAAGGCGGTGGATTTTCCGCAGCCCGACGGCCCGAGCAGCGACACGAACTCGCCCTTGCGAACATCGAGGTCGAGCGGCCCCAGCGCCATGACGCCGCTGTCATAGCGCTTGGTGACGCCGCGCAGCCTCACCGCGAGGCCGGCGGTCGGAGAATCTCCTTCGCTCACATCTGCGGGCGCGGCCATCGGCCTAGTTCTTTGGCCGAAGATTCAAGCCGACGCCCTTGTTGATGAAGCGAAGCGTGTAGGCGTTGCGGAAGTTGATGTCGGGACGGACCACGCCGGCTCGCACCATCTTCTCGAAGAAGCTTGCCGCCCGTTCGTCGATCATGGCGCCGATGCCGTCGCGCAAGGTATCGCCGGAATCGACGATGCCGTATTCCTTCATCCTGGCCAGCGAATAGGCCAGCAGTTCGTCGGACATTTCCGGATTGAGCTTCTTGATCAGCGCATTGCCAAGCGTGTTGTCGCCGTAGAGATATTTGTACCAGCCGATGATGGAGGCGTCGACGAAACGCTGAACCAGATCGGGCTTCTTGTCCGTCAGCTCGCGCCGGGTTTCGATCAAGGTGGAGTAGGTATTGAAACCGTAATCGGCGAGCAGGATGATGCCCGGCTTGAACTTGGCCGCCTTTTCGACCGCGAACGGCTCTGAGGTGACATAGCCCTGCATCGCGCTTTGCTTGTCGGCGATAAACGGCTGCGAGTTGAACGTGTAAGGCCGGACATTTTGCTCGCTGAATCCATATTCGGACTTCAGCCACTGAAAATAACTTGAAATTCCTTCCTTCGAGACGAACAGCGTCAGCGGCTTGAGATCTTCGAGTTTTGTCACTTTCGATTCCGGATGGGTCAGGAACACCTGCGGGTCCTTCTGGAAGATCGCGGCGACCGTCACCACCGGCACGTTGTTGGCGACCGCATCAAGCGACATCAGGGTGTTCGCGGCCATGAAGAAGTCGAGCTTGCCCGCAATCAGCAGCATGCGATTGTTGTCGTTCGGGCCGCCCGGCGCGATGGTGACGTCAAGCCCGTAGCTCTTGTAAGTGCCGTCGGCCAGCGCCTGGAAGAATCCGCCGTGCTCGGCCTCGGGCAGCCAATTGGTTCCGAACGAGACCTTGTCCAGCGCGGTTTGGGCACCCGCGGGCGAAAGCGCCGCGACAACGGCCATCAGGCCGATGGTTAACGCTCGCAGCAAAAGAGCCGGGTTCATTATTGGACTCCGTCGATCATTCTGGCCCATGATAGGAGACATTGGACGCGGGTTCGCGTCCTTTCGCATGAATACAAACTACCTTGCAAATCGCCTCAAAGAAACATTTCGCTCGATGACCTCTCACTTGCCTCCTCGCGACTGGACCGACATCCACTGGCCCGACGTTTCCGCTCCCCGGCCGGCGCGATGGATTGCTGTCCTGCCGCTGGCGGCGACCGAACAGCACGGTCCGCATTTGCCCGTCGGTACCGACGTGATGATCGCGGAGGCTTATCTGGCGCGGGTGCGCGAGCTTTTGCCCGACACACTTCCCGTGACGTTCCTGCCCATCCAGCCGGTTGGGATTTCCACCGAGCACGTCGATTATCCGGGCACGCTGACGCTGCCAACGGAGGTGGCGCTGAAGAGCTGGATGGCGCTCGGCGAAAGCGTGGCGCGCGCCGACATTAAAAAACTTGTGATGGTCACCAGCCATGGCGGCAACAGCGCGGCCATGACGCTGGTCGCGCAGGATCTGCGCGCGCAGCAGAGGCTTCTCGCCGTCACCACCGGTTGGTCTCGCCTCAGTGCGCCCGAGCGATTATTCTCAGCCGAAGAATTGCGCCACGGCGTCCATGGCGGCGCGGTCGAAACATCGATCATGCTGGCGCGCTACCCGCAGCATGTGCGCCTCGACAAAGTCGCCGACTTCCGCCCCAGCAGCATCGCGATGGAAAAAACCTATCGCTGGCTTTCCGCACACCGGCCGGCACCCTTTGCGTGGCAGGCCCAGGACCTTCACGAAAGCGGTGCTGCGGGCGATGCAACGATGGCCTCGGCGGAGAAAGGCGAAAGCCTGATCGATCACGGCGCGCGCGCGTTCTGCGAATTGCTCACTGATGTCGATAAATTCGATCCGGAAAGCTTTGCATCCGGCCCGAAGGGCTAGTTAACTACCTGTAATAACGATCAAATCATCATTACGCGGAATTAATGAGGGAGACTTTCGAACCGGGTTCGAAAAGGCCCCGTCCAACTGGGCATGCGGACCACAACGGCCCCGCGCTCAACCGGATGGAGTTTCCCGTGTCGATCAAAACAAAAATTGCTGCTGTTGCACTCGCTGCGCTTGCCATCACCGGCGCCCTCGCTTCCACCACCACCCAGGCACAGGCCGGCGGCGGCGGCCTCGGCTGGGGTATCGGAGCCGGTCTGGTTGGCGCCGCCGTGGTCGGAAGCGCGATCGCTGCAAGCAACGGCGGCTACTACTACAACGGCTATCGCCGCTGCGGCTGGGCTCCCCAGTTCGACGTCTACGGCAACTACATGGGCCGCATCCGCACCTGCAATTACTACTGATGATCGAGTGAGCCAGAGGCCGTTGTTCGACGCGTTTTCTTGACGCGGACCGGCATCCACCCCGGATCAAGTCCGGGGCAGGCCCCCGGATCAGGTCCGGGGCAGGCTTCGCTCGAAAACGCTCTCATCGTGGATCCTGCGTCCGGCACGGGAGCCTCATCCACCCCCGTGCCGCACCCGACCCGCCCGGTTGTCCCCCCGGGCGGGTCAACTTTTTCCGCATGATTTCGTTGATCCCGGCCGCGCCGTTTCGGTCCTATTGACATAGCATAGGGGGGTACCCTATGTAGCGCCCATGGCACACACGATCCGGGAAAAGAAAAAGCTGCTCGCCCGCGTAGGCCGCATTCGCGGCCAGGTCGAGGCGATCGAGCGGGCGTTGACCGAAGAAGTCGAATGCGAGCGCATCATGCATATGATCGCGGGCATTCGCGGCGGCGTCGCCGGCCTGATGGCCGAGGTGGTCGAAGACCACATCCGCACCCATCTGGTCGACCCCGAGAAGAATCCGGGCGCGCTTAACGCCGACGCGGCGGATCAGCTGATCGAAGTGGTCCACACCTATCTGAAGTGAGGGACACCATGACCGACGCCGAACAGCTCTTTCACTTTCCCCCGCACGACCACGTGTTTCTCGGCAAGGATCACGACAAGGCCGAGCGCCGGACCTGGGCGGTTATCATCCTTTGCAGCGTCATGATGATCGCCGAGATCGTCGGCGGCGCGCTGTTCGGCTCGCTGGCCCTGATCGCCGACGGATTGCACATGTCGACCCATGCCGGCGCCCTGCTGCTGGCCGCGCTGGCTTATAGCTATGCCCGCAAATATGCCAACGATCGCAACTTCAGTTTCGGCACCGGAAAGTTCGGCGATCTGGCGGGATACTCCAGCGCCATCGTCCTGGCGATGATTGCGCTGCTGA
>JAQGKJ010000181.1 GCA_028290165.1 Bradyrhizobium sp.
CAATATTCTCAGCGGCATGACCCACGGCATCCGCAAGCAATTTTCCTATCGCAAGCGGCATGAGCACGGCACCCAGCATCCGCTCGATACGCTGCAGACCCGATCCGGCACCTGCCGCGACTACGCGCTGTTCATGATCGAGGCGCTGCGGCGGCTCGGCATCGCCGCGCGTTTCGTGTCGGGATATCTGTTCATTCCCGGCGACCGCGCCCACGGCTATGTCGGCGGCGGCTCGACGCATGCCTGGGTCCAGGTCTATCTGCCAAGCGCGGGCTGGATCGAGTTCGATCCCACCAACGGCATCGTCGGCACCCGCGACCTCATCCGCGTGGCGGTGGCGCGCGATCCGCACCAGGCCATCCCGCTGCACGGCACCTATCTCGGTTCGGCCGACGCCTATGTCGGCATGGAGGTCAGTATCAACGTTGTCGCTGCCGGCGAAGAGGCGAGGGTCTAATTCATGGAAATCAGGGTAGGCTTCGAGATCGCCCACGCGGCCGTGCAGCCGACGCCGATGGTGATCATGCTCTCCATTCACCCCTCGCGCCGCGCGGACATCATCGGTTCCGAGACCATCGTCGCCGAGCCGAACGTGCCGATCGGATTTTACCGCGACAGTTTTGGCAACATCTGCGGCCGCCTGGTGGCGCCCGCCGGCGGCGTGACCTTGCGCGGCAGCGCGCTGGTGCGCGATTCCGGATTGCCCGACGCATTGGTGCCCTCAGCCCAGCAGCTTCCGATCGATCAGCTGCCCGACGATGTGCTGGTCTATCTGATGGCGAGCCGCTACTGCGAAACCGACAAGCTGGTCGATATCGCCTGGTCGCTGTTCGGAACGACGCCGCCGGGCTGGCCGCGGGTGGCCGCGATCTGCGACTTCGTGCACAAGCACGTCACCTTCGGTTATCCGCACGCCCACCACATGAAATCCGCCCAAGACGTCTACGAGCAGGGCACCGGCGTCTGTCGCGATTTCGCCCATCTCGCGCTCACCTTCTGCCGCTGCATGAATATCCCCGCGCGCTATTGTACCGGCTACATGGGCGATATCGGAATTCCCCCCGAGCCCGAGCCGATGGATTTCTCCGGCTGGTTCGAGGCCTATCTGTCCGGCCAGTGGTACACTTTTGATGCCCGCCACAATCACCCGCGGATCGGCCGCGTCCTGATGGGCACCGGCCGCGACGCCGCCGACGTGGCGCTGACCACAAGCTTTGGCCGGATGAACCTGGTCAAGTTCGTCGTCATCAGCGACGAGGTGGTGGCGGCATAGTGACGCGCTGGCCCCTCATCGTCATTGCGAGCGAAGCGAAGCAATCCAGTTCTCACCGAGTCGCTCTGTGGATTGCGTCGCTTCGCACCCAATGACGGATATAGACATCCCATGACATCCGACCGCCTCTTCGTCTACGGCACGCTGATGCGCGGCTTCGATCGTCCGATGGCGCAGCTGTTGTCGCGCAGCGCCGACTTCATCGGCGAGGCGCGCTGTCAGGGCCGGCTCTATCTGGTGAAGCAATATCCGGGGCTGGTGCTCTCGGACGATCCCGCTGACGTGGTGTTCGGCGAACTGTTTCGGCTGCGCCGGCCTGCCGAACTGCTGCGCGAGTTCGACATGTACGAGGCCTGCGGCGAGGGTTTTGCCGAGCCGACCGAATATATCCGACGGATGCTGTCGGTGACATCAGACGGGCAGGCGGCGAATGAAGCCTGGACCTACGTCTACAACTGGCCAGTCGCCCACCTGCCGCGCATCGCCTCGGGACGGTTTATGGAGCGGTAGGGTCTTCCCGCGCCGTCATTCCGGGGCGCGACGAAGTCGCGAGTCCGGAATCCATACCACGATTGGGGTTATCGATTCCGGGCCTGCGCCAAACGGCGCATCCCGGAATGACGATTGGGGGTGAAAAGGCCCCCTGTGAATAGCGGCGAGAAGGCCGACAATTTTCGTATTTTACCCGCCGCCCCCTATACCCATCATCGGTTGGCACCAGCCCGCGACTCACCGAAAATCACGCATGCGCTTTACGCCCCAATTCCTCGACGAGCTGCGCGCCCGGCTTCCGGTATCCGAAGTCGTGGGCAAGCGCGTGAAGTTGAAGAAGGCGGGGCGGGAGTGGAAGGGGCTGTCGCCGTTTCAGCAGGAGAAGTCGCCCTCGTTCACCGTCAACGACCAGAAGGGATTTTATCACGACTTCTCCTCCGGCAAGCACGGCGACATCATCTCCTACCTGATGGAGACCGAAGGCGTCGGCTTCACTGAAGCCGTCGAGCGGCTGGCGGCGATGGCCGGCGTGCCGCTGCCTGCTGCAACCCCTGACGCCGCGCGTCACGAGCAGCGCCGCAAGACGCTCCATGACGTGATGGAGCTCGCCGCGAAATTCTTCGCTGACACCTTGGCCTCGCGCAATGGCGCCAAAGCGCGCGGCTATCTCGGTGACCGCGCGATCTCGCCCGCCGTCCAATTGCAGTTCCGCATCGGCTATGCGGCCGGCGAGCGTTTTGCGCTCAAGGAATATTTGGGCTCGCAGGGCATTCCGGTCGAGGACATGGTGGAAGCGGGTCTGCTGGTTGCGGGCGACGACATCCCGGTGCCCTATGATCGTTTTCGCGACCGCGTGATGTTTCCGATCACCGACTTGCGCGGCCGCGTCATCGCGTTCGGTGGCCGCGCGCTGGAAAAAGATGTTGCGGCGAAATACCTGAACTCGCCGGAGACGCCCCTGTTTCACAAGGGCGACAATCTCTACAACCTCGCGCCCGCGCGGCTTGCCACCCATAACGGCAGCCCGCTGGTGGTGGTGGAAGGTTATGTCGACGTCATCGCCATGGTCGGCGCGGGTTTTCCCGCAAGCGTCGCCCCGCTCGGCACGGCGCTGACCGAAAACCAGCTCGCGCTGTTGTGGAAGATGGCGGACGAGCCGATCCTTTGTTTCGACGGCGACAAGGCCGGACAGAAGGCGGCCTGGCGCGCCGCCGACATGGCGCTGCCACATCTCAAGCCCGGCAAGAGTTTGCGTTTTGCGTTGCTGCCGGAGGGTCAGGACCCGGACGATCTCGCCCGCTCTGGCGGACGGGCTGCGATCGAGGAAGTGATTTCCGCCGCGCGCGGGCTTGCCGAAGTGATCTGGTCGCGCGAGATCGAAGGCGGCACGTTTGCCACTCCCGAGCGCCGCGCGGCGCTGGAGGCGCGGATCGGCGAACTCAGTAACGGCATCCGCGATGAAGTGGTGCGGCGCTATTATCGCCAGGATTTTGCCAAGCGCCTGCAGCTCACCTTTGCGCCGGAAGCCGCGCGCGGCGGCTACGCGAGAGGTAATTTTCGCGGCGAATCAGGCCGGCGATTTGCCCCGCGCGGCACCTTCACCCCGGGCGCGGCGGGCCGACTGGAGCCTCGCGGCGGCCGCGGGCAGGGGAGCCCCGGAAGCCAGACCATCAACCGCGGGCCCTATCAGGTGGCGAGCCCGCAGCTGGCGCTGAGCCCGATCATGCGCGGCCAGCGCAGCGCGATTTCCCGCCGCGAGGCGCTGATCCTGCAGTCCCTGATCAATCATCCCTGGCTGCTGCACGACCATCTCGAGGAGGTGGCGGCGCTGGAATTGGCCCACCCCGAGGCCCATAAATTGCGCGCCGGCATCATCGCCGCCTTCGCCAACGACCATCACCAGTCCCCGGAGCCCACCGAACAGGCCGAGAAAATGCGGGCCGACCTCGAGGCAGGCGGATTTTCGCAAGTTCTTCAAAGGGTTGAGAGGGCGATCACGACCTCGGCCGTGTGGGGGGCGCAAACCGGGGCGGCGCGCGAGGACGTTCTTTCCACCTGGCACCAGCTCGTCTCCTTGCATCGCCAATGGCACTCATTACTTAGGGAATTGAAGGATGCCGAAGCTGCCTTGGGCGAGGAGGCCAGCGAGGCGAATTTGGCGTGGCTGCGTGACGTCAAGGCCAGGATGGCCGAAGTCGACGGCACCGAGGCGCTGATCGAGGGTTTCGGAGAGTCGTCAGGCCGGTTCCAGCGGAGCGTCTGATTAAAAAATGATGCGGACGGCCGGGCCAGAGACCGCAAAATGACTCGCCAAATCCATGGTTTGGCTGCAAAAACAGGGTTAAGCGAGAGTTAAGGGCCTTCGGGCTAAGTAGCGAAATCCGGCGAAGCAGATTCGGGGGTGGCGAGGTTTGCGCCGCCCTTTCCGCGTCGTAAGCAAACTCAGTGATTCAAGCGGGTGCGGCAACGCCGCCTCAACTGAAGCGCGTTTCGGGAGCAATGAATGGCCACCAAGGCAAAAACGCTGCAGGTTAAGGACAAGGAAAAAGACGACAAGGCCGCCGACGCCCCTGAAAAGGATTCAGCCGAAGCGCCGTCGCCGTTGCTCGACCTGTCCGACGCCGCCGTCAAGAAGATGATCAAGCAGGCCAAGAAGCGCGGCTTCGTGACCTTCGATCAGCTCAA